>CAZBTB010000132.1:0-4869 GCA_964494605.1 uncultured Lachnospiraceae bacterium | reverse complement strand
GCGTTGCGGGGGTTCGGGGACACAGCCGAAAGTGTCCCCGACGTGTTTTTGCTCCACTTTTGCCACGCTTGCAAAAGTGGAAAAGTTTCAGTTCGTTTTCCAAACGATTTTACACCACGGTGTCTACCACCCGTTCGTTAAGCACCTTAATCCCTGATTTCCCGTGCTTAACACACTTTAACAAAAACAAATGCGGCGGCTTATCCATAGCGGGAGTCAGAACCTGCAAAATCTTCGGTTCGAGCTTAAACTCGGTACACTCCTTAATAACCTCGGCAAGCCGTTCGATGCGGTGCACGAGATAAAAGCTTCCGCCCGTGTTCAACAGATAATCGGCAGCGGCAACAACCTCGCGCAACGTGACCGTAATTTCGTGGCGGGAAATCGACACGGACTTATTTTCTATCTCGAACCCCGACCCCGTTTTCCGATAAGGCGGATTGCTGACTACAATCGTCGCATATCCCGCGGGCAAGTGATTTTTAATCTCCTGCATAGGTGCGCTTATTATGCGGCAGGTTTCGCTTAGACCGTTCATTTCGATACTACGACGCGACATATCCGCCATATCGGACTGAATCTCAACTCCCACACAGGGAATTTTTTTCTTGCCCGAAAGCAGTATGGAAATTATTCCCGTTCCGCTACCCAAGTCCACCGCGCGGTCCTTAACTCCGCCCGTAACGAAATTGGCTAGCTCCACCGCGTCGCACCCGAAACAGAACGTCGAAGGATTCTGGATAATCTTAAGTCCGTTTACGAGCAGATCGTCCACACGCTCACCCGGCTTTATAATAGACTCGGTCAAACGGTAATCACCTCGTAAATGGCGTTAAGGTTGCGGAACTTCTGGTCGCTGTCCAATCCGTATCCTATAATATAGGGCGAATATGACAGCGTAAACGCAATATAGTCGGCATAAGCCTCGACCTTTCTGGACTTGGGCTTGTCGAGCAAGCACGCCACGCGAATGTCAAGCGGTTTTTTTGTCGCGAAATATTTTCTTATGTAGTCGATCGTATAACCCGAGTCAACAATGTCCTCAACGACCAAAACGTGTTTTCCCTCTACGTTCTCTCTTAAGTCGTGTATGAGCTTGACCTTTCCCGTCGTAGCCATCGTACCCTCAACCATAGCGGTTTCGTAGCTAGACAGCGTCACGAAATCGTAAACGACGTTTTCGCTGTCGATCTCCTTCATAAGATCGGTAAAGAACATTACCGCACCGCGAAGAACACACACGCAGACAAGCGGCTTTCCGTCGTCGTACTGCTTGGTTATCTCTGCCCCGAGCGCCTTGACTCTGCGCTTAATTTCATCCTCGCAGTACAGAATTTTGCACCTTGGTAACTTCATAATTTAATCCTCCGTGTATTTCAATTCGTAAGTGTTAACCGTTTTATCGGTAACTTTGAGTTCGTCGGCAATTTCCACGCCGAAAACCGCGAGTACTCTTTCATTATAGCACAAAAGCGGCAGATTGTCGCGGATTCTCAACGGGATTTTTCGATCGATCAAATATTCTTTGAGTTTTTTCGTTCCCGACCCGTACGGCTTGAACGTATCGCCGTCCGATCGCGTCCTCACGACCGCCCCTTCGGGAATCTTATCCGCATCTACGATAAGCCGCCCCTTTTGCGGTTTATCGTCCGTTGCGGTAACCTCGATTATCCCAGAACCGAAAGGCGTAAACCCAATTTCGAAAGGAATAACTTCACTCTCCGCTTTTTCTCCGTTATCTATAAAGAACGTAATCGAATCGTATTCCCTTGCCGCAACAAGCCCGAATCCGAGGTCCACTCGCTTACCGTTTTCGGCGTCCTTAAGCTCGAGCACAGCCTCGACATGCTTATAAAAGAAATCGGTTTTTCGGTCAAGCCGCTTTACCGCCTCGAAAACGTAGCGGCTCGAAAGCGCGCGGTGCGTATTCAACGCGGATAAATCCAGATACACAACGCCGCCCTCACCTCTGATCTTATTGAAATCGAGCTGCGAAGTTATAAACTCGTCATCGCTTGCGGCATTTTCACTCAAAACGTTCAACGCGCCGTCGAGGTCGTACCGCTCGTTTATCTTGGGAATAACCTCGTGCCGCAGAAAATTGCGCGTATATTTAACGTCGGAATTGGTCGAATCGGTCACAAACGGAACGTCGTGTGTTTTAACGTACTCCTCGATTTCGGTTCGGGTCACACCGATAAGCGGATGAATGAATTTCCCGTCCGCCTCGCCCATGCCGACAAGTCCGTTTATCCCAGAGCCGCGCAATATGTGCATCAGAACCCCTTCCGTTCGGTCGCCGAGGTGGTGCGCCGTCATTATCAAATCGACTTTTTTATCGGACAGCAATCTGTTAAACAAGTCCTTGCGGTAAATCCGCGCCTCGCTCTCCTCGCTCCTGCCGCTTGACTTGCAAAGCTTGGGAATATCGGCGTGCTCGCAAATAAAATTCAATCCGCGGCTCAATGCGTAATTACCCACAAACTCACTGTCTCGCTCCGACTCCTCCCCTCTTATTCCGTGCTCAACGTTGATTACAACGATATTACAGGGATCAACGCAGCCGCATTTCGTTAAAATATCCAACAAGCACATAGAGTCCGCGCCACCCGAAACGGCAACGCCTACCCTATCGCCCTTTTTTACGTATTTTTCGATTATGCACCGCGCTTTTTCCATTTTTAAATTATATAAAAGTTATCCACATTTGTCAAATGTTTTTGGCTGTAGACTATTTCTACAGCCTTCGACCAAACGCGACACGGCGCTACATATGCAAACTGTGTTTGCGCTTGCTTACGCCCCTTTTAGGGGCTACCCGTGTCGGTCGAACTCTATACGTGGCAAAAAGTTAAGCGCATGTCCCGACTTTTTGCGATTTAAACAAATAATAATTTTCAGTTTAATCTTTTTATTATTGTGATTTCGACTGCAACTATTGTCAAATGTTTTTCTTTTACCTAATCGCTTGACTTTTAATCATAGAAATAATATAATTCCGGTATATCTAAGAATAGGAGAATTGATTTAATGAAAAATATATATCTGATAGGCGACTCCATACGCTACGGCAGCACCGGCGGTGCAGGTAGCCCCGGATACAGCGTTTTCGTCAAAGAAAAGCTACAGGGCAAAGCAGAAGTCTTTGCTCCCGACGAAAACTGCCGTTTTGCGCAATATACTTTGCGTCAGATTTGCGAATGGGCAAGCGCCGTCGACGCCAAAAAAATAGACGTCGTTCACTTTAACGCAGGCTTGTGGGACGTATTACGCTTAGACGGAGACGAACCGCTCACCCCTATCGACGTGTACGTTTATATGCTCGAACGCGTATGCACAAAGCTACGCCTGTTCTTTCCGAACGCCAAGCTCATTTTCGCTACTTCCACTGCGGTAATCGAAGAGGCCGCCTCAAAAGACTTCTTTAGATGCAACAGGGAAATCGAAGAATACAACGACGCGGCAAAAAAACTCATGGATAAGCTGGGCATACCCGTAAACGACCTTTATCCCATTTCAGCAAAATTCGACCGCTCGTACCACGCCGATTGGGTTCACCCTAACGTGGCGGGTGCGCGTATCCTAGCCGACGCAGTCATAAACAGTATCGAAAAGCATACCGGCAATTTGACTTAAACCATCAAGCCGCAAGACGATATTAAGCAATAAGAAAAGGCTCTTCCCTTTTATTCGGACGAGCCTTTTTAAATAGGTGGAGATATTGCTCTGGTCGCTATCATAGATTGCACCCGTGTTTCCCGCTTTGGCTAAAAACAATTCGCAGGATTGTTTTTACGGCACTGCCGTGCCGCGCTCGTCGGCTTGCGCCTCACTCGAAATGACATTATAGTACATGAGCAAACATGTCATTCCCGTAACGCTAATACCCTTTTGTCATTCCGAGTGAACGGAGCGACAGCGAGTGACGAGGAATCTCCACCTTATAAAATTTTCCCTTACTTTACGTATTCGTTTATTGCGTCGACGATAATATCTATCGTTTTATCGATTCCCAAAAATCCGCTGTTCAGGCACAGCTGATAGTTGTTTATATCGCCCCAGGTGCGCTCGGTATAATAGTTGTAGTGGTTCGCGCGGTACTTGTTGGTTTTAGCCACTTCCGCTTCGGCTTTGTCGGGTTTGATTCCGTACTCGGCAATCGCGCGCTCGGTTTTCGCATGCTTATCTGAGTATATGAAGATATTTATAACGTCTTTTTTGTCCTTTAAGATATAATCTGCACATCTGCCCACAATAACACACGAGCCTTCGTCGTACAGCTTACGGATAATATCGCAAGTCGCAATAAACAGCTTATCGGAGAGCGACAGCTGAGCACTGCCAAGATCCGCACCCATATAATAACCGCCGAATGCTAGGTTATGCAAAAACTTGTTCTTGATTTTTTGCTCGGTATTTTCCACAAAGCTGACCGCCAAGCCCGCTTTTTCGGCGCTCATCTCGATAATCTTGCGGTCATAGAACGGAATCCCGAGTTTTTCGGCAACCGCCTTACCGATAACTCTGCCGCCACTACCGAACTCGCGGCTGATTGTAACAACGATTTTCTTATCCAAAGAAGCCCCCTTCAGGCGCAAATGCCGCGCCTAATAATAAAGTATATAATTATTATATAGCATTTTTCGAATAATGTCAAATTTAAAATAAAAAAGCGTTTCCGCGTAAAGCACATTACCCATAGGAAATATTAAAAAGCGAAGAACTCTAAAATTCTTCACTTTTTCTAATTGCCCGATAAATTGAAATTTATCTTATATATTTTTCTTTAAGTCTTGCCAATTTATATTTGAAAGTATTTCCGCATTATCACCGCTGAAAAAGTCCGCTGTTGTTTCGCCTTTCAAATGA
>CAZBTB010000131.1:0-4874 GCA_964494605.1 uncultured Lachnospiraceae bacterium | reverse complement strand
CCTCGACGCTATCCACGACACCGTTCACGAGATGGCTAAGGACGAGGCTCGCCACGGCGCAGGCTTCAAGGGTTTGCTTGACAGACTTTTCAAATAAAAACAGACTTACATATTTAGGTTTAGGCGTAGCAAACAGCTGCGCCTTTTCTGTTTTTAATTAAGCGATAAATGAAATTGTTGATTTATCAACGTTTTTAATTGACAAAGGTCCGCATAATATATTACAATAGAACAGTTGATTTATCAACAAGTCGAGTTTAGTAATGAAAGGCGGTGTTACCATGAAAAGAGCCATTGTTTTTTTGAATTTGCTTGTTCTTGCGGCTATAATAACGCTTGACGTTTTTCTTATTTTAAGTCCGAGCTTGGTTCTTAAAAGCACGGCAAGCGCGTGCTTCGTGCTCGGCGGAATTATAAACGCGGCGTATGCCCTTAAAACCGGCGGCAACAAAAAGTTTACGGTATTTATGCTTATCGCGCTCGTTTTTGCGATGGCAGGGGATATTGTAAATTATAATCCCGCCGACTTGTATTTCATAATCGGCACGGCATTGTTTGCGGCGGCGCACGTATTTTATATTATTGCGTATTACTTTATAAATCGTTTCCGTCTTACGGATATAATAATTGCCGTGTGCATATTCGTTCCCGCTGTGCTGTTGATTACGCTTGCGCCCTTTTTCGATTTCGGAGGAGTATTGATGGAGATCGTCTGCGCGGTTTATGCGCTCATACTTTCGCTTATGGTAGGCAAGGCTCTGTCAAATCTGAGGTTGCGTTCGGCGGTCGGTATAATAATAGCGGTGGGCAGCGTGCTGTTTTTCGTCTCCGATTTATCGCTTTTACTCAATATGTTCGGTAAAATACATACGATTCCGCGCATACTTTGCCTTGCAACCTATTATCCTGCGCAATTCATTCTCGCGTTTGCGGTATTTGCTCACGCCCTAAAGGGAATGAACGTTTTCAAAGCCGTCTATTGCCGTGTTTTTCAATCGGTGCTTAAAATCGCTCTTCCGCTCTTGCCGTATAAAGATCCCAAGATTTTAGAAAAAATATCTGATATACCCGAAACACTGAAAGCTAACGGAAAGAAGAAGCCGCTGATCGTGACGGACAAAACCATAAAGGAATTGGGGCTGTCGGCAGGACTTGAAAACAGCCTGACGGAAGCAGGTTTCGGATACGCGGTTTATGACGGCGTGGTTGCCAATCCCACGACGGAGAATACTGCTCAAGCACTTAAAATATACAAGCAAGAGGACTGCGATTGTCTTATTGCTTTCGGCGGCGGTTCGCCTATGGACTGCGCAAAAGGCGTGGGAGCGCTTATCGCAAAGCCCAAAAAGACGCTCAACGATTTGCGCGGAATTCTGAAAATAGGCAAAAAAATCCCGCTTTTGATCGCAATTCCCACTACGGCGGGAACGGGCAGCGAAACAACTCTTGCCGCCGTTATCGTCGATGCAAAAACGCGGCATAAGTACGCAATAAACGATTTCCCTTTGATTCCGTCCTATGCGGTTTTAGACGAGGAAGTAACCATGACCTTACCGCAAAAAGTCGTTTCCACAACGGGAATGGATGCACTCACGCACGCAATAGAAGCGTATATCGGCAGGGGCGGGAACAAATCCACGCGCCGCGACGCGCTCGAAGCATGCAAGCTTATTTTCGAAAATATCGAAGCTTCCTTTGCCGATGCCGACAGAATAGCGCGAAAGAATATGCTTATCGCATCTCATAAGGCGGGCAGAGCTTTTTCTAAGGCATACGTCGGTTACGTTCATGCGCTTGCACATTCGCTGGGCGGAAAATACGACGTGCCGCACGGGCTCGCTAACGCCGTAATTTTACCTACGGTTTTGAGAGAGTACGGCAAATCGGTTTATAAAAAGCTTTGGCAGATAGCCGTTTACTGTAACCTGGCGGATAAAAATACGCCTTATAACGACGGCGCGGAAATTATTATATCGAAAATCGAAAGCCTGAACGAAAAGTTCGGGATTCCGCGCACGATTCCCGTGATCTGCGAAGGGGATATCGAAGAGCTCGCGACATACGCGGATAAAGAAGCAAATCCGCTGTATCCCGTACCCGTGCTTTGGAATAAAGACAAACTCAAAGAATTATATATAAAACTCAAAGGCGACGAAAAAATGCAGGAAACCGATATTCAAACGATACTCGAAAAACAGTGTGCGTATTTCAAAAGCGGCAAAACGCTTGACGTAAAACACCGTTTAAAACATTTGAAAGCGCTGTACGCGGCAATAAACGATAATCTCGATCTCATTCACGAAGGGCTGAAAAAAGACCTCGGCAAGAGCGAAAGCGAAAGCTACATGTGCGAGACCGGGCTCACTTTAAGCGAGCTGTCGTATATGATAAAGCACGTGAAAAAGTTCTCGAGACCCAAAAGAGTAGCTACCCCGCTTGCGCAGTTCAAATCTAAAAGCTACCGCCTTCCTTCTCCGTACGGAAACGTGCTTATAATGAATCCGTGGAACTATCCCGTGCTGTTATCGTTAGACCCGTTAATCGACGCGATTGCCGCCGGTAACACTGCGGTATTGAAGCTGAGCGCATATTCGCCGAACACGAACGAAGCAATCAAGAAAGTGATTGAAAGCGTTTTTTCTCCCGAATACGTTGCGGTCGTTTTCGGCGGCAGACAGGCAAACGAAACGCTCATCAATTCCAAGTTCGACTACATATTCTTCACGGGCAGTAAAAACGTCGGAAAGCTGGTTTATGAAAAGGCTGCGGAAAATCTTACGCCCGTAACCTTGGAGCTCGGCGGAAAAAGCCCGTGCATAGTGGACGAAACGGCGAATATTCCGCTTGCGGCAAAACGCATTGTCTGGGGCAAGTTCCTCAATCTCGGGCAAACGTGCGTTGCGCCCGATTACATATTCTGCGCGGAAGCTGTTCACGATAAGCTCATTACCGAGCTGAAAAAGCAGATCGTTAAACAGTTCGGCGCTAATCCGCTCGAAAATTCCGCATACGGCAAGATGATCACCGAAAAACACTTCGCACGCGTCCTGGGACTTATCGACGAAAACAAAATCGTGCACGGCGGAAAGAGCGACGCCGGGACGCTCAAAATCGAACCTACCGTATTGGACGGCGTAAGCTTCGACGACGCCGTTATGCAGGAAGAAATTTTCGGTCCCGTTTTGCCTGTTATCACTTACCGCGACGAGGACGACGTTATGAAATACGTTTCCGAAAACGATTCTCCGCTTGCATTGTACGTTTTCTCTTCGAATAAAAAGCGCATTGAAAAATTCACTACAGAGCTAGGTTTCGGCGGCGGCTGTGTGAACGACGTTGTTATTCATCTGGCAACCTCGAATATGCCGTTCGGCGGTTTCGGGGCAAGCGGTCTGGGGTCGTATCACGGCAAGACGGGCTTCGAAACCTTCACGCATTACAAAAGTATCGTAGATAAAGCTACTTTCATGGATCTTCCGATGCGTTACCAACCGTTCAAAAAGTTCTTCGATAAGCTTATTAAATTATTTTTACATTAAACAAGCTCGTTTAATCGCTTAAACGGCGTTCCCTTTTTGCTTGCTTTCGGGTACGGAATATAGTATAATATAACCGTACACCAATTAGGAGAAAGACTATGCCCGAAATGCAAGCATGGGAATGTAAATTGTGTTTTGCGCCCATTGACCCGAGCGAGGCAAATAACGGGGTCGTCCGCTGTAAATTCTGCGGACATACTTTTACCGTGGCAAAACCCGACTCCAAGGCTGCGAGCTTTCTGGCAATGGGCGAGCACGACCTCGATACGGCGAGGTTCGACGAGGCGTATTCGGCTTATAAGAAAGCGGCGGAGATTGAGAAGTCCGAACCCGAGGCGTATTTCGGAATGGCGCTTGCCGAGTGCAAAGTGCGGTTTATTCACGACGAGGTAAACAACCGCCTTCAGCCTATCTGTCACGGGTTCGGCGGCAAGAGGTTTACCGACAACCGCAGCTTCAATAAGGCGGTGGAGCTTGCGTCCGACGAGCAGCGGCAGATTTACAAGGTCCGCGGCGAAGAAATAGATTACATAATCAAAGAGTTCAACGAGCTTAAAGCGTCCGGGCTTAATTACGACTGTTTTATCTGCGTAAAGGTTACCGACAAAGAGGGCAACAAGACGGCGGACTATAAGCGCGCAGACGATATTTATTTCGCGCTTCGCGGCAAGGGGTTCGCGCCCTTTTTCTCCGAGCGTGAAATAAAAAGCCGTACGGGGCGTAATTACGAGGCAATGATTCTGTACGCGCTGTACACCGCTAAGTGCATGATCGTAGTTTGCAGCGACGAGGAGTATTTAACTACGCCTTGGGTCAAAAACGAGTATTCGCGCTTTCTCGAGCTTATCGGCGGAGAGGAAAAGGAGAAGGGCGCAATCACCGTGGCTTTCGGCGGTCATCCGATAGAGCGTTTACCCGGGCTTAGCGGTAAAATTCAGGGCATTGACCTGAACTCCATTGACGCAATCGAGCGCATAACCGGGTTTGTTGGCGAACACGCGGGCGGACAAACGCGGACAAGCTCGGTCAAGTTTTGCACCGAGTGCGGCTCGGAAAATCCCGTAAACGTAAAGTTCTGCGGCGAGTGCGGCGGCAAAACGTTTGTCGGGTCTACCAAAGAGCTTATTGCGTTTAGAAATAAAAAAACCGAGTCCGCAGTTATGGAAACGGCGGCGACGGAAACGAAAACGGGCTTTTTCGGCACGCTCAAAAAGAGCATATCCGAGGTTGCCGGAGCGGCGAAAACGGCTGTTACGAGCGGACTGAATAAGGCGAAAAACAGTATTCTCGACGAAATGCAGGATATGGGTTTTATCGAAAAGCCCCAAAAGCCGC
>CAZBTB010000130.1:0-4937 GCA_964494605.1 uncultured Lachnospiraceae bacterium | reverse complement strand
ACAGGAAAAAACGACTGCCGCTATGGTTGCGGCAACCGATTTGGAAAACCGGGTTAAAGTTTATGATAATGATATTGTACGCATGCAGGCTATGGTTTCCGAATTTGTTCAAAAGATAGAGTCAAATAATATTGAGATCGAAAAGAACAATTCACAGATTAAAACCATAGAAAGCAGCATGCAATCCAACGAGAAACGTGATGAGAGCGCAGACGCAAAGAGACTTGAGTATGTTCGAGGAAAGCTGTCCAATCTTGACGGACATAAGAGCGGTTTACAAGAAAAAGTATCCGTTCTCGATAAAAACCGTATAGATTTGATGAATGAGCTGAATAATCTTAATACTCGAAAGGCGCAGGAAAATATTATGCTCGAGCGTGTCGATACCGATATCGAACAGATGGAGCAGCGCGTTCGCGAAGAATACAGCTTGGAATATAACGATTGCTTGGAGTTTAAGGTTGAAGGCTATGACGTTACTAACGGTGCGCAGGAAATCAAGCGCTTAAAGCGTGCTATGAATGCGCTTGGGCACGTTAACGTCGACGCTATCGAAATGTCGCAGATTGTTGCCGCCGAATACAATCAGCTCAACAATCAAAAGATAGACCTCGAGACCGCCGAGGCTAACTTGCTTAAAATTATCAAAGAGCAATCGGACGAAATGTTGTCGCGATTTACCACTCAGTTCACTCAAATCCGAACTAACTTTATCAAAATATTCAAGGAGCTGTTCGACGGCGGTAATGCAGACCTTGAACTGCTGGACAGCGAGAATCCTCTCGAAGCAGGTATTGAAATCAAGGCTCAGCCGCCGGAAAAGAAACTTCAGTCCATTTCACTGCTTTCCGGCGGAGAAAAAGCGCTCACGGCTATTGCGATACTGTTTGCTATTCTTAAGCTTAAGCCCATGCCGTTCTGTTTGCTGGACGAAATCGAGGCTGCACTCGACGATGCAAATGCTAACCGTTTTGCAAAATATTTACGCCGTTTCAGCGAAGATACGCAGTTTATAGTAATTACTCACCGTAAGCCTACGATGGAGCTTGCGGACAGCCTGTACGGCGTTACAATGCAGGAAAAGGGCGTAAGTAAGATAGTGTCCGTCAAACTCGAGGATGCGGTTGCCGCGGTTGAAAAGGCGCAATAATAGGAGCATTTATGGGCATTTTTGCTAAAATCAAAGCGGGACTCAAAAAGACCAAAGACGTAATATCGTATAAGCTAAATAAGCTGTTTACGGGCGGTGTTCTCGATGACGATTTTTACGACGAGCTAGAGTATATATTGCTATCCGCCGACGTCGGTGCGGCAACTACCGAAAGAATTTTGGACGAGCTTCGCGACGTTGTTGACGAAAAGCTTTTGCGCAAGCGTGAGGACGTTAAAGAAGAACTGAAACAAATCATGGTGGACATTTTGGACGAAAATGTTCTTCCCGAGTATGAATATCCGCTCGTTATCATGGTGTCGGGTGTAAACGGCGTGGGTAAGACCACTGCTATGGGAAAGCTTGCCAAAAAGTTCAGAAAAGCAGGTAAGTCGGTTATGCTTGTAGCAGCCGATACTTTCCGTGCGGCTGCCGCCGATCAGCTGACTGTTTGGGCCGATCGCGCCGGAGTCAGAATAGTAAAGCAAGCCGAAGGCGCAGATCCCGGTTCTGTTGTATTTGATGCACTTACAAGCGCAAAAGCCAAGGGCAACGACGTTATCTTGGTTGACACCGCAGGCAGACTGCACAATAAAAAGAACCTCATGGATGAACTAGGTAAAATTTCCCGCATAATCGAACGGGAAATGCCCGATGCGATGTACTTGAATTATATCGTTCTCGACGCAACAACCGGACAAAATGCGCTTTCGCAAGTCGATATATTCAATGAGGCTGTCAACATAGACGGCATTATCTTAACAAAGCTTGACGGGACGGCAAAAGGCGGCGTCGTTTTGGCTATTGCCGGCGATCTCGAGGTTCCCGTTGTGTATATCGGTGTAGGAGAGGGCATTGACGATCTCGAAGATTTCGATTCAACCGCATTTATTGATGCGATAATCGAATAAAACGCTTGACAAAGACGAATAATTGTTGTATATTAGAGGTGTAAAGTTAATCAGCTTTACACTTTCTGTTTTTACGGGTAGTGAAGATTTGAAAAAAGATTTGGCAATAAGTGAACTGAACGATATATACGGTGCTTTGTTGACGCCCCATCAACACGAAATTGTCAAGAACTATTACGATTACGATTTATCTTTGGCAGAAATTGCCGAGCAATCAGGCGTATCCAGGCAAGCAGTGCGAGACGTTTTGGTAAAAGCCGCAGATCTGCTTCGGGACTATGAAGAAAAACTCGGAGTATATGCGACCAAGAGTAAGTTGAAAAATACCTTAACTACTATTGTCGATAGTATCGACAACGGAAATCCCGAGGCTGCAAAAGAAATATTGGACGAGCTTTTACGCGAACTATAGGAGCAAAAATGGCGTTATTCAGCGGTTTAAGCGAAAAATTAAATCATATTTTCAGCAAGATAAAATCGCGCGGAAAATTAACAGAGCTTGAAATCAAACAAGCTATGCGTGAAATCCGTATCGCTTTACTTGAAGCGGACGTTAATTTTTCCGTAGTTAAAGATTTTATTGCAAAAGTGAGCGAAAAAGCTGTAGGCGAACAGATTCTGAACAGTTTGACGCCCGGACAGCAAGTTGTAAAGCTTGTCAACGACGAGCTTATTGCGTTAATGGGTAGTACTAATGCGAAATTGGAGGTTTCACCCAAGCTTCCCACCGTTATAATGCTGTGCGGACTTCAGGGCGCAGGCAAGACCACTATGTGCGGCAAGCTTTCGCAATATTTGATTAGACAAGGCAAAAAGCCTATGTTGGTTGCCTGTGATATCTACAGACCTGCCGCCATTCAACAGCTTAAGGTCGTTGGGAAAAGCGTAAATACCGAGGTTTTCGAGCGCGGAACCGCAAAACCGGCTAAGACTGCCGTTGAGGCAATTAAGGAAGCAAATTCCAAAGGTTACGATACGGTAATTATCGATACGGCAGGTCGTTTGCATATTGACGAAGCGTTAATGGACGAGCTGAAGGAAGTAAAAAAAGCGGTAAATCCGACCGAAATTTTGCTTACCGTCGATGCTATGACAGGTCAGGACGCCGTTACTGTTGCAACGTCATTTAACGATCAGCTTGATATTACGGGTGTTATATTAACAAAGCTCGACGGTGATACGCGAGGCGGTGCGGCGCTGTCTATTAAATCCGTAACGGGAAAACCTATCAAGTTTTGCGGAATCGGCGAAAAATCGGGCGATTTGGAACCGTTCTATCCCGACCGAATGGCGTCCAGAATTTTGGGAATGGGCGATGTGCTGACGCTTATAGAAAAAGCACAGTCTGCCGTTTCTGAAGAGGAAATGAAAAAAATGGAGAAGAAGCTGCGCGAAGCAAGCTTTACTCTGGACGATTTCCTTACACAGTTCGAAAGTATGAAAAAAATGGGCAATATGAGCGAGCTTATCAATATGATTCCCGGAATGAGCGGAATGAAAATTTCCGACAAGGATATTGACGAGTCGCGTATCGAAAAGTATAAAGCGATTATACGTTCGATGACAAAGCTCGAGCGTGATAAGCCCGAAATTATAAAGTCCTCGCGTCGTCAGCGTATTGCGGCAGGTAGCGGAACAACTATACAGGACGTTAATCAGCTGTTAAAACAGTTTGATCAGACAAAAGAGCTGATGCGAAAAATGAAAAACGGCTCACTTAATCTTAAGGGCGCAGGTAAGCGCAGATTCTTTTAATCGTTATTAAGCGGAATATCCGCAATTAATAAACAAATAAATTTTATTCCAAGGAGAAAGAATAATGGCAGTAAAAATCAGATTGACCAGAATGGGCGATAAGAAGTCTCCGTTCTACAGAGTGGTTGTAGCAGACTCCAGAGCACCGCGTGACGGCAAGTTCATCGACATTGTCGGCACTTACAATCCCAAGACCGAACCCGCCGAGATTAAAATCGACGAAGCTAAGGCTAAGCAGTGGATCACCAATGGTGCGCAGCCTACCGATACCGTTCGTGCATTGCTCGTGGGCGCAGGTTTACTCGAAGCTAAAGCTATGCCTGCAAAAACCAATGCCGTCAAGAAGAAAAAAGGCGAGTAATTTACCTTTTTAATTCGATTTCGGTAATGGGTTCCGATGGGCTTTGCGCATCGGAAAATGCGCATATTGCGCTAATATAACAGGAGTAAAAATGTTAGAACTGGTAAAATTTATGATCACCGAGCTGGTGGAAAACAAGGAAGCCGTTCGGGTGACCATGGACGAGGATAACACCGTAAACGTCAAAGTCGATAAATCCGATATGGGCAAGGTTATCGGCAAAGACGGCAGAATAGCTAAGGCTATACGCACCATAGTTAAAGCTGCCGGCAGCAAAGAGGGCGTCAGATATTCGGTCGTTATTCTCGAAGCTGACGAAAAATAATTCGTATTTGACAAATTAGAGGGCTTAGGTGCTCTCTAATTTGATATAACGGGTATTTATTGGTGAATTTATGAATGAATATATAACTATCGGACAAGTGGTACGCGCTATCGGTATCAGAGGAGAGCTCAAGGTTAAGCCTATTACGGATAATCATGAGCGGTTTCGGCTTCTTAAAGTTGTTTATTTAAATTCCAAACCTCATAAAATCGAACGTTGTCGTATCGATAAAGATTTTGTGTGTTTGAAAATAAGCGGAATCGACGACCGTAATGCCGCCGAATCGTTAAAAGACACATTTATCGAGATTGACAGAGTTAATGCGGTTCCGCTTGAAGAAGGCAGTTATTTTATTGCGGACATTATCGGGTGCAAGCTCTTGGGTGATGGCGGAGAAAATCTCGGTAAAATCACTGATGTCAGTCAATACGGCGC
>CAZBTB010000129.1:0-4938 GCA_964494605.1 uncultured Lachnospiraceae bacterium | reverse complement strand
TCTTATGTGATTTTATCAATATCTTACGTATTACTTTGACATAACGACATGATTATGTTATTATCTTATTATGAAAGCATTAAACGTCATTTCCTGCGGCGTGTTCGATTCGTCGGCGGTCTTTACAGGCAAAGAAACAAGAGAACGGCAAACCGAAAGATTTGAGTTGGATTTTATAATTTCGTCGAACGGCGCGTCTTTCGTAAACGGCAAGCGGCACGAGCTTAGGCCGGGAACGGTTATTTTCGCTAAGCCTGGCGCTACCCGCAAAAGTATTCTTCACTTTAAATGTTATTATATCCACTTCGAATCGGACGAAGCGAGCGAATTTTACGGACCGCTTTGTTCAGTACCCGATTGTCTGCGCATAATCGACCCAAATAAGTTTCAACAGATATTCGAGGAGCTTATAACTCATTCTGCCTCGAACGAACCGTACTCGGAATGGTTCATAAGCGCAAAACTATGCGAGCTGTTTTATCTTTTGTGTCGGGGCGCGACAATAAATACCGACGACAGGCGAGAAACAAGCGAAGCAATAAACCTGGCGGTCAAATATATAGACGAAAACTACGGCGGCGACGTTTCGCTGTCCGCGCTTTCTAGGCTTACGGGATACTCTCCCAACTACCTTCACTCGCTTTTTACGCGTATAATGGGCGTAACGCCTCAAAAATATATTCTTTCGGTAAGAATACTCAACGCAAAAAAGCAACTTGCCGTTACGGACAAGTCGCTCGCGGAAATTGCATACGATTGCGGTTTTTCCTCACAATCGTACTTTAATATGCAGTTCAAAGCCGCTACCCTTCTTACGCCAAAAGAATACCGAAAGGTCAATTCGTCCGCCTATCCGACTTAATCGCCCGTTTCGGCGTCGATATAATTGTTGCGGTACTCGGTGGGCGAACAGCCCATTTCTTTTTTGAAACATTTGGAAAAGTAAAGCGGGTCGGGATAGCCTACCGCCGCCGCAATCTCTGTAACGGAAAGCGTGCTCTTCGAAAGCATTCGTTTGGCTTTTTTCATGCGCACGTTTTTCATAAAATCCCACGGCGTTACGTCGGTTAGCTTTTTGAATATCTTTCTGAAATAATTGGGCGTAAACCCGAATTTCGCCACAAGCTCCGCATAATCGAATTCCTCGTCGTAATGCTCGAAACAGTACTCGATAAACCTGTTGACGTAAACGCGGTGATACTCGTCGCTCTCTTCTTCCTCTTCGCCGAATATGCGTGCCAATATACCGTACAAATACGCTTTTAATTGCAACTCTTGATAAACGGTTCGGTTCGGAAGCTCAGTGCGCACGAAAAGCTCGTACGCGTTTTGTATCAGCTCCATTACCTCGTTGATCTGCGTAACGTGGAACTTTACGGGTTGAAATTCCTCTTTTATCACCGCCCGCGCTTTTTCGGCAAACTCCTCGTCCACCGCCACGTTTTTAATCCCGTCGCGGCAGTTTTTCAGATACACTCCGTCTATCGACCAGCGGCTGAATTCGGGTGAATAGTGCATGTCGAAATGCACGACGAAATACGTACACGACATATCCCTGTCGATATACTCTTTATGAACGACCAGCGGCGGCATAATATGTATGTCGCCCGTCTCGAGTATTACCTCGTGTCCGTCCGAAAACCTGAACTTAAGCTGTCCGCTCAGAACGAATATTAGCGAATAATCGTACAAAAGCCGTTCGGGCACATGATGTTCTTCGCTCGTATTGGTTATCTTTGCCACGTATCTTACATACGGATTGATATTTAGTAAATCCATCCCCGCAGGCAATTTTTCGTTAAGTTCTTCCATTGCGCCCCCGTATTCCGTTTATTTTACATATGCCAGCACCGCGCGGTACGGCTTTATGACAAGCGCGTCGTTACAGCGGTATTCTTCTATGGATCCGTCGGTCGGATCGAACACCGTACATTCGCCGCCCGCTTCCAGCTCCACCTCGACAGTATTGTTGTTGTATACAAAAATTATACCGCCGCCGAACTCCTGCCGCAAAACGTTTTTCGGCAATTTACCGAAAATCTTATCCGAATTTTCCTCTTTAAGCAATTCGCACAGCTCTTTTTCGGTCTTATGCTCAAATACGGTAAACTCCTCGCCCGTTTCTATAACCGTTATTCTGCCCGTACCGATAGCGTATACTTTGGTTCCGCCTTTTGCCGCTTTGACTATTGCGTCCGCCGATTTTTGCGTAATATACGCTATGTCTGGAAGAATAATGTTTTTACACTCCAAACCCGACCCGAAGTCAGCACCGTCCGCCATGCCGAACGAAACGCCGTTTGTAAGCAGCTCGCGCGATAATTTTTTGAGCGAAATATCGTACGCCGACAAACGCGAATCCACGAAATAGCCGCCGAAGTTTTTGGGAAAAAGCTTTGCCTGTACGTCCTCGATTGCGTAATAAACGTACGTACCGTACAGCGCTTTTCTGGCGTCGAGCGCCGTACCCAACCGCGCTACATAGTCGTTTATATACCTGCTTTCCTTACGCGACAGCTGAACGATTGTGCTTTTCGCAAACAGCTTGGGATCGTACTCGCTTAAGTCGGGCATAAGATAGGTGTTTATCCGCCGCGCGCCGTACATATACAGAATACTCAAACAGCCGACGGTATTTTCAAACGCGTTAAGGTCGAACGCTGTTTTTTCAAAGAACGGACAGAACTCCACCATAAAGCCTTCCGTGCCCTTCTTGCGTGCAATCATCTCCAGAAACTTAGGCGCGGTAAACTCGAAATCGTAGGGAAGGCATTTTAATATATCCATGCCGGGATAACCCGTTTTCATGAGCACCGAAACATAATTACCGTAATCCAGTACGTGCTCTGCAACATGTTCTTCGGCGAGATAATGTCCCGAAATGCACGTGCCGTGAGCCTTACAGAATTCATTGATCTGCCCGACGTAAGACGAAGACACCACTTCGCCTATAAGCTCGTAAAAGTCCACGCGCGTTTTGCGGCACTTTTCGTCGCTGTCCTCGAATAACAGCGGCAAATACGGACGCAGGTCATAGCCGTACTTAGCCGAGAACTTATTTAACAGCGTTTTTTCGTAAGGCAAAAGCGCGTACGAAAAGGTTTCGTAATCCCGAGCGTACGCCACCATTAAGCTCGGCTCGTCGGTAAATACCGCGCCTGCGTTTTTAAACGCGTCTTTATCGGCATGCGCAACGGGCGCATAGGATAACTCTATAAACCGTTTGACCGCATTTTCGTCTAAAATGTTGATATACTTATTACGCGACGAAATGTTATGCACACAGTGCGAGCCCTCATAAGCGTCCTTTACGATAAAGACGTACATAATCTCGCCTGCGTTAAGCTCAACGGTAACAGCCCCGCTCGAAAACTCGGTTTTCTCTCCTTGCCCGAAAAGAATTTTCGCCTCGCATCTATCGCTTAGATCCATGGGATATTTCATTGCCCAAACGATCTCGTGCGCCGGGCAGTCGGGCGTAAACACAAAATTCAATGGGTCGTTAAACGCCTCGAACTTACGCATATACATGCCCTTTGCCGTCAGATTCGGGTCGCTTGCAAGAACCCCTCCGCTACACTGACCGCTCGGATATCCCGACTCGTCGTACAGCCAATAGTCGAACGAACGCGCTTTTAAGGTTTGCATGATTTCCGAAAACCGCTTGAGATTTTCGGGGTTTGCCGTAAAACCGTTTTTTCCCGGTACGTTAGTTACCGCACCGCCGAACCCGAAATCCTCGAGCGCGTCGATATGCTTGTCTATATCCTGTATCCAATTATGCTGCATAACAAACATGCGCTTTGTTTTCTGCGGATTTTGGGGTATTTTGCCTGACATAAGTTTATATTTCTCCGTTGTAAATAAAAGTAGAATTTAAGACTTTAGAGCGGTACGATTTTCATACCGCTCTTTAAGTCCGGGATTAAATTTCGAGCATATTACGCCGCAAACGGGTTTGCCCTTGTGTAATCGACGTTTCTGACGTACGCTACCGAGGGAGCTTCCGCATTGCCGCCGTCCGCCATAAAGCCGATGAATGTCCAGTTGGGAACGGAATTATTATGCACGATGTTCACCGCGACGGTATACCACTTGCCCGTCTCGAGCTCGGTTACAGCCGTGCCGTCGGTATTGCGGACAAAGAATACGTCCGTTTCATCAACTGCCGATCCTACCGCAAACGTCTTATTGGCATTCGGGCTCAGAGCGGTTCCTCCGAGCGTAAGCATTTTTTCGAAACGCAAAGCCGTAGCGTTTTCAAGGTAAATATCGAACACAAGATAGGTGTATTTATACTTATAGAAAACGCCGTTGCTGTCGTTGGGCGTAAATCTTGCGTTGCCCGCGTCCCATCCCGCGCCGTTTTGGGATCTCGTATAGCTACTCGAAACCTTAGCCGTTCCCGCAAAATCTCCGCTTGTAACAAGCTCCACCGTTGCTTTTTCGGCTGCATTATCGCAAGCGCCTGCGTAAACGTCGGTGATAAGGTAGTTACCCGGGCCTTTCATGAACTCGACGTTGCTTATGTACGAAACGGTCGGGGTTTCCGCGCTGCCGCCGTTTACCATGAAATAAATACCCGTCCAAGTAATGTTGCTGCCGTACGATACGGGAACGATTAACTTAAACTTTTTATTGCGTTCAAGCGTCGTTACGGGTGTTCCGTCGGCATAATAAGCATAAATTCCCGCAGGTTTTGCTTCGTTTACTTTCCAAGTCGGAGCTATGTTAACCTGTCCCGCCGCACTGTTCGTACTACCCTGAACGGTAATGCCGGTAATGTTACTCGAGTCGAGATAAACGTCGAGTGCGAAGTACTTATAGCTATTATTGAAGAACTCCTTGCCGTTTCTTATCGAGAAGAACTGAACGTTGGATTCCCAGGAACTCGAGTTGCCGCCGTCGCGGTTCTCGTACTTGACTTCGCCCGCGTGC
>CAZBTB010000128.1:0-4949 GCA_964494605.1 uncultured Lachnospiraceae bacterium | reverse complement strand
TTCTGCGTCGGGTGCAACGGGGACGATAAAAAGTCTTCCGCCTCCTCCACGGAGTCGGTTATTCTTTACGACTTCGAGGATTACATAAGCGACTTTGCGCCCCTCGACATTATCGGCAAGTTCGGCAGGGTCAACATCAACGAAGACGCGCGGTTTGTACACGACGGAGAGCGCTCGGCGCAGCTCAAGCCCGTTACGGGCGGAGTAGAACAGCTCGGCTCGGCGCTCCCGAGTACTCCCACGCTGCGCTTTCCCATGAATCTGGAGAGAAAGGGTATAGACGAGCGCAATTTCAGTAATACCGAGGCGGTCAGTATGTACCTTTACAACGATTCTACCGAGAATGTGGAGCTTTCGCTGTATCTGGGAAACACCGCGGGAGAAACTACCAACGTGCAGAGGTTTACTCTTTACACCAAGCAGTGGAATTCGGTGTCTTACAGCGTAAACCGCGCAATCGAGGATTACTTTGTGGAGCTTAGAGACGTTACGTATATGTTCTTGAAGCTACCGTCGGGCTACACGTCGGAAAACGCACCCGAGATCTATCTCGATACGATAATCTTGGTAAAGACGAATACGGGCTTCGAGCGGCACATAATGCAGCGCGACGAAAACGAGATTGCATCTTTCGACAAGCTCGACCAAATAAACTTTCTGACGCAATACAACACGACGAAAAACGACTTTTTCGACACGAGATGGTCGGTTAACGTCAATCCGAAGTACGCAAAGGACGGTTATTCGCTCAAGGTCGATTTCAACGGTAATCCCGCCGCGATAACCAGCTATCAATATTCGGGCTTCTATATGTCGATGCAGCTGTTTGAAGGCACGGGCTTCTTCGAAATGAACGATAACGACAAATTCGGGTTTGACGTATACAATCCCGGCAACTCCGATTTTACGCTCCTGATTGTTTTCGGCGGTAAAACGCAGTCCGTTTTCCGTGACCTCGGGCAGACGACGAAGATTAAGCCCGGATGGACTCATTTGAGTTGGACGGCGGCGCAAATAAAGAAAGGCGCCGACAACGTTATCGGCTTCACGGGAGGCGGCGGCGAGCTTAGCAGCGTTGAGAAATTTTCGATCAGCTGGG
Source organism: uncultured Lachnospiraceae bacterium (assembly GCA_964494605.1). GTDB lineage: Bacteria > Bacillota > Clostridia > Christensenellales > Pumilibacteraceae > UBA10677. The sequence goes on along the minus strand of CAZBTB010000128.1, from coordinate 3,850 downwards.
GCTTATCAAGCTTACCGGCGGGAGCGCACACGCTGTATTTCGATAATTTCGCAATCAAAAAGGCGTCAAACAGGTAATTTGCCGCATAAATGCGGTTAGATTTTAAGGAGGATAAATATGAAAACAATAAAGCGAATTATGACGACGCTCATAATAGTGCTGTTGTTGGCGGTGACCGGTATCGTTGCTTGCACGGAAAACGAAAACAAGAATTTCGACTTGACCGACTTTCCCGCGCCTGCCGCAGTGACCGCAGGCTATCAGACGGCTTACGCAATTCCCGCGGTCGTGGCTAAGGGCAACGACGGCAAAGATTACAAAGCCGAGCCCTCCGTCACCTACGACGGAAAAGCAGTGGAGGTGTTCGGCAACAGTTTTATCGTCGAGCACCGCACGGACGGTTACGTCATAACATACACCGTAGAGGCTTACGGCAAGAAGTTCGAAAAGCAAACCGCGGTCACGGTAGTCGACGCGACCGCGCCCGTTCTCGTCGTGTCCGATTATAAAAAGATTTACGACGTCGGCGACGAACTCGAGCTCCCCAATGCCACCGCAACCGACGAAATCGACGGCGAAGTCGCTTGGAAAGCCGCGGTAAGGCGTAAAAACGACATTGCCTGGACGGACGTCGAGGACGGCTATAAGTTGCAAAACGAAGGCAAACACGAGCTTAAGATTTATGCTGCGGATAACTCGGGCAACACCGCCGAGGTTATACTTGATTTCGTCGTGCGCGCTGCCAAGGAGTACGGCGAGGTCGAGCTTTTCAAGGACGAATACGCTTCGATAAGCATGAACACGGGTACCTTCGGACTTACGACCAACCCCGTAGGACAGGTCGACCCCGACGGCTATTACGCTTGGGTGCAAACGCAGAACAGTAAAGACAGCGACGGAAACGACGCAATGACTTGGAACTACGTTTACGTAAATCCGCGCACGAGTAAAGAGGAAGTCGCCGAGCTTATAGAAGAAGACGGATTGGATTCTTTTGCGATTCGCGTATATATAGAGTACGTAAGCGACGAGAATAAAGAGCTGTATCCCACGTTAAGCAACTTGAGATTGCAGTGGGACGTGCTGACCGATGCGTCGGGTAACAAGCGTTACGATTACGGCGTTGCCCGCGATTTGCCTACGGGACAGTGGATTACGGTCGTTTACCGTGAGTCCACGCTCCAAGGCTACAAAGGCAGAGAATTGACTAAAGACGATGAGGGAAATACCGTTGTCGTCGAGGAAGGCGAATACATAGACTACACGGGCAAAAACTTCCTGCAAAAGTACGTTGACGGAACCGACGTTTACGGCGACAAGGGAATGTTTGCCGAGATTGTGACGCAACATCAGGTTAAGGTCTATTTCGACGGCGCGAGATTCGCAAAGTACGCCGATTTGGAATTATCGCTCGATTCGGACGTAACGCTTGCAAAAGGCGGAAAGATTTCCAAAGACGACTTTACGGTTAACAACGTTCCCGCTGGCAGCAACGTTACGCTTACAATCAGCCACAACGGAATAACCAAGGTGCTTACCGACGAAGATTATACGCTCGAGGATCTGGGCGTGTATACCGTAAGAGCAGAGCTTGACGGCAAGTACGTAAGCGACGCTTCGACACAGTTCAAGGTGCGCACCGAGCGCGAAGAAGGTGAGCTCGAGGCGTTTAACGACCCGTACGGCGATTTACAAGCGGACGTTTGGGACGATTCGCCTTCGAAGATAGAGTTCGTCCAAGACGAAGTGGGCGGCGTAGCTCCCGCAAACGACGGCTACTTCGCGAAAATAACCGCGCAGAGCAACAGAACTAACAAAGGCTACGATAAAGGCACTGCACATAACCAATTCTATAACCGGGTGTTCTTTACGCCGCGCTACACGAATGCGGAGATAAAAGCACTGGCTGCGGCAGGGACCTATAACGCAATAGAAGTGCGCATGTACGTAACCTATATCGAGGGTATAAACAACGCGCACGAGCCGCCGAATACGTTCAGAACCGTTTGGGGAAACGGTAGCTCCGATTATAAGCCGGAGGGCTTGGATAATATCTATCCGACCGATACGTGGGTAACGCTCACTTTCTCGTCGGGAGACATACTCAATAATCTGCATGACGGATTATGGACGGGCGAAAAATACTTCTTCATGATAATCAATTCGCCCGACGGCGAAGGCGCCGACAAACAGCCTACATACCCTGCGTACGTTTATCTCGATTATATCCGACTCGTAAAAACCGCAGGCGTCAGCGTTGCGGCGGAAAAGGAGTTCTATGCGGGTTACGAGTATAAAGCGGGCGATGTTTCGGTAACCGTTACGGCTGGCGGAAACGACGTAACCGCCGAAGTCGATTACGATTTGTTCGTTTCTTACCGCGGCACGGGCGAAACCGATTTTTACAGTCACAAGACCGAAAAGCTTGTGCCCGGCTATAAGTTTAAGCTCGGTAGGTATTACGTTTTTGCGATGCTGAACAACGGATATTCGGAGGGCGATTACACTGCGCTTGCGGGCTTGGGTGTATCCGAGCAATTCCTGATTCGCAGCGAGCGTGAGGCGGGCGAACTCGAGGCGTTCAACGATGAGTACGGCAACGTTCACGCAAAGCATTACGACAACAAGCTGACGACCGAGCTAGTTCAGGACGAAGTGGGAGGAGAGACTCCCGCAAACGACGGCTACTACGCTAAGGTTACGTTACAGACAAACAATAAAAACGAACCCTATGATAACGGTACAAAGTTCGATCAGTTTTACAATCATATTTACTTTACGCCGCGTTATACGAAAGCGGAGATAGCGGCGTTGGCTGCGGCGGGCACGTATAACGCTATAGAGGTTCGTCTGTACCTTACTTATATCGAGGGCATAAACAACGCGCACGAGCCGCCGAATACGTTCAGAACAACGTGGCTTAACAATGTGCCCAGCGGCAACAAACCCGACGGAAATATAGATAATATTTACCCTGCCGATCAGTGGATTACGCTTACGTGCTCGTCAATAGATCTGACTGATTTGAATGACGGACTGTGGACGGATTCCGCTTGGGTTTTGGCGGTAATCAATTCCCCCGATTACAACAGCGCTACCTATCCCGCGTACGTCTATATCGACTACGTAAGACTTGTCAAGACCGCAGACGTTACCTTGTCCTTTGATAAAGATACGTTCTATGCCGGCTACGAGTATAAGGCGGGCGACGTTTCGGTAACCGTTAAGGACGGGGCGACTGACGTAACCGCCGAAGTCGACTACGATTTGTTCGTTTCTTACCGCGGCACGGGCGAAACCGATTTTTACAGTCACAAGACCGAAAAGCTTGTGTCGGGCTATACGTTTAAGAGCGGCAATTATTACGTCTATGCTATGCTGAACAATGCATATTCGGAGGGCGATTACACTGCGCTTGCGGGCTTGGGTATGTCCGAGAAATTCCTGATCCGCAGCGAGCGCGAGGCGGGCGAGCTCGAGGCGTTCAACGATGAGTACAGCAACGTTCACGCCAAGCATTACGACAACAAGCTGACGGCCGAGCTCGTTCGAGACGAAGTGGGAGGAGAGACTCCCGCAAACGACGGCTATTACGCTAAGGTTACGCTGCAGACGAACAATAGAAACGAACCCTATGATAACGGTACAAAGTTCGATCAGTATTATAATTATGTATTCTTCACGCCGCGTTACACGAAAGCGGAGATAGCGGCATTGGCAGCGGCGGGCACGTATAACGCTATAGAGGTTCGTCTGTACCTTACTTACATCGAAGGCATAAACAATTCGCACGAGCCGCCGAGTACCTTCAGGACAACGTGGTTTAATTATACGTATGGCGACTATAAAC
>CAZBTB010000127.1:0-4950 GCA_964494605.1 uncultured Lachnospiraceae bacterium | reverse complement strand
GCCTTCAGCCGCTCCAGCGCCGAAAAGCCGGTCAGGTCGATGCAGTTTTGGTGCAGTACCCCTTCGATGCCGTGGCGGCTTCCCAGAATGCGTCCCACTGCCGGGCTTTGCTGCGCTTTGGCGATGACGCCGGCCAGCGTGGCGTTGATGGCGGCGCTGGGGCCGCCGGATTGGGCGATCAGCAGGGCGCTCGCCCGATATAACGAATACGGCGGTAAGGTGTATGATTGGGCAGGCTTCGGCGCGCTCATCAACAACGGCATGGGCAGGATCAAGAACGGTAATTTATTCAGCTTGCGTTGCGATTACGAAGAAAGGAAGTTTTATATAAACAGCGACAACTGGCTTCTTTTGGATCTTGACGACGGCGAACAAGTCGGTTTCGGACGTGAATGGGGCGGATTTACTACGGGCGAAGTATACGTATCTTTGACGGTCAAACCGAAGAATGAGAAGGCGGGGTTGATTCTGACCGAATTCATGGGAATTCCGTTCGGCGGCAACTCTATCGACGATGAAAGAGCGCCTTACCTATATTTCAATGAGCCCGATTCTTTCTTGAATAACGGCGGCACTTTGCCCGTTGCGGCGGTCAACGCGCCTTATCCGCTCGTAACGGCAAGGGCTTACGACAGCGTGTTCGGCGAATGTACCGTCAATTATACGATTTATTTCAACGGCGAAGAAACGAATCTTTACGATCCGGCTACGCCCGATTCGTTTGTTCCGGGCAAAGCGGGTACGTACACCTATATTATAACTTCCGAGGATAAACTCGGGAACAAGGCGATCTGGACGGGCGAATTTACCGCTTGCGAGTCCGTCGATCCGATCGGCATCGGCTTTTCGGACTTCGACGAGAGCGAGTTGATCGCCGGCAGCTATTTCCGCATTCCCGAGGTGGTGACGACGGGCGGCAGCGGACTTGTGCGCTACGATTTCACGGTTACTCTCGACGGCATGCGCGTTGAGGCGGAGGAGTGCGGCGATATTTATCTCGGAGCAAAGGGTCAGCTTGTGTTCGCGTTTACCGCTTCCGATTATCTCGGTACTCCGATCGGCTCGGGAGAAACAGTCGGATACACCGTAACGGCGCTATCCGATCCCGTGATTACGGTTACGGGTTTACCTGTAGCGGTAATTTCGGGCAAGGAATCGGTTCTGCCCGACTTCGAGGCTGTCGATTACAATTATGCAAAAGGAGCTTACGAATATTCCGCATACAGATGCGTGAAAATCGACGGAAAAGAGATATATGCGGCTAAGGACGGATATACTGTTGGCAGCTTGTCTTTTACGGCAACGGGAACCGCGCCTTTGACGGTGGAATATTGTGCGGGCAACGGTGCTAACGAGCTCACGGCAGTGAAAAAATTTATCATCCCCGTCATCCAAGCCGAAACGTTAGCCGATTATCTGGTGCCCACCGATTTCGAAGGCGGTTCTTCGGATGCAACCGTTACGGTAACGCCTTCGGATTACGGTATCGGATTCATAACCGACGGCGATAAAGCGGTTACGCTTCTCAATCCGGTGTCGGCATCGTCTTTGGCTTTGCGGTTCAGCGGTATTGCGGGTAAAGCGGGTCAGGCGTATCTCAACATCGTACTTACCGATTTTTACAACGAAAGGAACGCGGTCGCTCTTAAGATTTTCGCACACGGCAATTCTTATTATCTCAACGTCAACGGCAATTCCGCGAGAAATATTCTGTTATCGGGCTCCATGGCAAACGTAGACTCTTATATCTATCTTGAGTATTCGCAGTCGGATCTGGGGATATGCAACGATTCGGGCACGGTAATAACCTCGATCGACAAGAACTTTATCGGTAATACTTTCCGCGGTTTCGAGAGCGGACTCGTAAAGGTAAGCTTCGAGCTTCACGACGTTTCGGGCGAGGGGTCGGTAAATATCTATCAGATCGGCAATCAGGTATTTGCCGCAAGCGACGGCATAAGAGACAACGTCGGACCGCAGATCAGGTATAGAACTCCCCTGTCGGGTCGGACGATGCATATCGGAGATACGCTTTTGGTTTCCGAGGCTTACGCGCAGGACGTTATCTGCGGAGCGAGCAGCGTAACCGTTACTGTCGCAACACCCGACGGACTATGGTTGAAGGACGTCTCGGCGGCGAAGGATTATTACGTTCCCGTCACCGTATTCGGATATTATTCGGTCGTGTATACAGCAACCGACGCCAACGGGGTGCGCACGGTAGACAGATTCGTTTATTATTGCAAAGATATAACGGCTCCGACATTGCACGTCGGCGGCAACGTGCCTGCGAGCGGCAAAGTCGGAGAGGCATTTGCCGTTCCCGAGGCGACCTACGAAGATAACAACTCCGATTGCACGCTTTCCGTGTTCGTAACGGCTCCCGACGGTTCGACTGTCTCGATCGGCAATTCCGGGACGTTTACGCCTTATATCACCGGTAAGCATTACGTCGTTTACTATCTTGTGGACGAAGATTATAACGTTACCGTTCAAAAATACGAAATGGAGGTAATAGCGTAAAATGAAAAAGTTTGTTTGCTTGATTCTGGCGCTGATTCTTGCGTTGTGCTTTGTCGGTTGCTCCGACAACGTCGACCGCGGCGACGACGGTGGCGGTTTAACGGGAGATAACCCGAAGCCTAATCAGTCTATCGGGAATCTCGCCGCCGTCGAATCCGGTGAAAGCGTGTATTCCGTTCTCATTCCCGAGGACGCTAACGAAAGTATTCGTTTTTCCGCATCCGAAATGCAAAAATGGATCGCGAGTGCGACCGGAGTAAGCTTGCCCGTTGTCGAGGATAAGAATTATTCCGCCGACAAAAAGTATATTTCTCTCGGCAGAACCAAGCTCCTCGAATCGCTGAATCTTAATATCGATTACGGTTCGCTTAACCTTGACGGATACGTCATTAAGACCGATTCGGGAAAAAACGTCGTTATCGACGGCTACCGCAACAGCGGTATTCTGAACGGTGTTTACGGTTTTCTCGACGAAGTGGCGGGTATAAAGTTCCTGACGGCGGATTATACTTACGTTCCGAAACTCACCGAGCTTCCGCTTTACGAAATGGACGAGGTTTCCGTGCCGGCTTTTCAGCTGAGAGATTATTACGCGCAAGGGACCATGCAGGACAAATATTATGCCGCCCGTATGCGTCTTAACAGTAAGTATCAGAACGTGTCCGCGATTTACGGCGAAAACGGTTCCAACGCTTATTTCTGGGGAGACGGTCACACCTTGATGGACAATATCGTGCCTTATAATAAATACGGCGAGGCACATCCGAATTGGTACACGAAAGGCGGCAACGAGCTTCGCTATACCGACGGACTTACAGAGGACGACGAGTTCGATCCGACAAATACGGACAGCTTGATTTATAATCTTATAGAGCTTATAAAACAGCGAATACTGGATTATCCCGACGCAACTTATTTCATGCTCGGTCAACCCGATAACGGAGCGTGGGACGATTCCGCCGAAGCCGTTGCCAGCATGAACCGTAACGGCGGTCGTTCGGGCACGCTCATGGTATTTCTTAACACGATTGCCGAACAGATCGAAAAGTGGATGGAAGCGGAAAATATCGATAAGGACGTTATGTTCGTAACCTTTGCGTATTGGAAGACGATAGACGCACCCGTCAAAAAGGTAAACGACGAATGGGTACCTTACAACGATAAGGTAAAGGCGCGCGACAACGTTGCCGTCAAAGTCGCGCATATGACGTGCACCTATCATTCGTTATACGATACCTCTTGCAGCGAAAACATTATTGCCCGCACGCGTATCGAACAGTGGAGCACCGTTACCGATCACCTCTTTATCTGGGACTATTGCACCAACTTTTCTACCGATTTCTTCTGGTTCCCGCACTTTAACAGCATCGCTAAAAATCTTAAGTATTATATCGAAAAAGGCGTTATAGAAGTAATGGCTCAGGGCGCGCCGCACGTACATCAGTACTATGAAGCCGAGCTTGACGGATATCTGTGGTCCAAACTGCTTTGGAATCCTTATCTGGACGTAAACGATTTGATCGGAGAATTCAATTACTACTATTACGGCCCCGAATCTTCGAAGGCAATCGATGAGTTTTACGATCTTATGACTTTTTATTACGCGTCTCTCGATTCTGAAGAAAAATCGTTTCATACCGATTTGTATTCGGTTAAGGGCTTTCAGGATTTCACCTGGTATTCCGTAGGGTTTCTGGAGAAAAGCACCGAAATCGTGAAAAACGAGATCGCCGCCGTAGAAACGCGCGAGGGCATGTCCGTGAACGAACGGGACGTACTTATAAAAAAGCTCAAAAAAGCGCTTATTCATCCGATGTTTATGGTTTTATGGAATTATGACGCTTATTACGACGCGACGGGCAAAAAGGAGTATGCGCAGGAATTTTTCGATATTTGTCAGGAGCTCGGGATCAGATATTACGGCGAGGGCGCCGGTATCGGCGATTTGAAAACGCAGTTCGGAATAGCCTAATAAAAAAGTCCGTTCCGTACGGTTTGCGGAGTACGGAACGGACAGATAAATATCGGTGGGGGAGATCAATAATCGGAAGTATTCCGTTTTATCCGATTGCGGTGATCGGTGGGTGAGCAGTGATTCAGCTTTTTGAAAGTATTCGAAAAATAATAGGGGTCCGAAAAGCCGCACTTATCCGCGATTTCCCTTACTGTCAGATCGGTGGTGTTGAGAAGCTGAATGGCGTTTTGCATACGCACGAGCAAAAGATAATCTGAAAAATTCTGATTGGTTTCTTTCTTGAATTTTTTCGAAAAGTACGATGGCGATATGCTTACGTAAGCGGCGACGACGTTAAGATTCAGGCGGAAATCCCAATAATTCGCGTTGATATATTCGGTTGCCTTATTGATATAATCGGGAGTCGCTCCTACCGTCTTTTCTTCGCTGTGCAATTGCTTCAGGAACTTTGC
>CAZBTB010000126.1:0-4950 GCA_964494605.1 uncultured Lachnospiraceae bacterium | reverse complement strand
GCGTTGGTCGCAAACGTCGGTAATATGCCATTGTATTGCAAAATACGGTTTCATACTTCCTCCCGATTATTTCAAAAATACGCCTCCCTCAATCGTCTGCGGAAAGCGTACTCTTTCGGATTTATTTATCCGAAGTTCCGCATGCAGGCGCGGGGTCTTTTGCTCCGCAAGCGGGAGCGGGATCTTTCGTTCCACACGCAGGTGCGGGATCTTTCGCTCCGCATGCGGGAGCGGGATCCTTCGTGCCGCAAGCCGAGCTGACAAATTCATTTGCCGTCATAACTTTGTACCTCCTTACAGATTATCAATCTTTTTGATTGACGATTATATAATAACACAGTCCGTTAAATCTGTCCCGAATCTTACAAATCTATCAGTCTGTAATAAAAAAGTAACTATATTACTTTCTTTTTGAAACTAACGGTATAATTCGATTGCAGCATTTATTTTTTTATGATATAATTTATAAAAAGGAGTTATTTCGATTATGCTGACGAAAGAAGAATTACCCGAATGCCCCGTAGCAACGACTGTGCAACTTATAGGCAACAAATGGAAGCTTCTGATTATCCGCAACCTGCTTGCTTCGCCGCAAAGATTTACGGAAATGCTAAAAACTATTCCGATAAGTCAAAAAGTGCTAACCGATAATTTGCGCGCACTCGAAGAAGACGGAATAATAAACAGAGAAGTATTTGCCGAAGTTCCGCCGCGCGTTGTGTATTCCCTTTCCGAACTCGGCAAATCCTTAAAGCCCATTCTCGACGCTATGGTCGATTGGGGAACCGAATATAAAAATAATTTTTAAAACAAAAAGCCGATAACCGAATATTTTACGTGTTGTCGGCTTTTTTATAATTAAGCGTCGGACAATCAAACCAAATTAACAAATCCGTCTATTATCATAAAATCGTAAGACGATTTTCGCCTCTCTCGGTTTTCGTCAAGTAGTTTTATATTATTAGCAAGCAGAATTTCCACTCCGACTATTCTATCGAAACGGAAGCTTTCGCAAGCAAGGCGGTTACGCTCTTTGAACTTTATAGGCTCCACGTCATCTACGCAATTAAGTCTGTTTTGCGTAACTTCGGTAACCGAAACCGAAAGCCTCCGGACTGCTTTCTCTTCCGCAACGGCATAGCCCGCATGATACTTATTCCCCGCCTCGTCTACAAGCACGGTATTCAGAATAAATGCGTCTCCCGAAAGCGTCTCGATATCGAGCTCTACCGTTCTTGCCCCCGTCGCCGGTTTTTTCAGCGGAATAAACAAGCGCGGTTCTTCCTCGTTTACGAACTCGTCGGCGTGAACGAATATTTTTTCGCCTACGGAGCAAACCGAAACTTTTCCGCTATTCGATTCAACCTTTGTTATTGCAAGCGGTACTCTTCTTTCGGCGATAAGCAGCTTTTTCGTGTTGCCGCCCGAAAGCAAAATCTCGATTTCGAGCATATCGCTTCCCACAAATGAAAACGTTTGTCCGAATCCGTTTCCGCAAACCGTCCTCTTCCCTTTTTTGCCGTTTACGCTAATATCTCCGCTCGGCGAATAAACGGTAACGTTACAGCCGTCCGAATAAACCTCGCTATCGACAAATACGTTTCTTTTAGCAAGCTCTACCCGTTGCCCTACTTGCAAACGGAGATATTCGGTATCGAACGGATAAACGAGCATAACGCCCGCAGCCAAGCGGTCAAACACCGGCTTTAACATCTTGCGCGTATCGAACGCTTTGCCGTACACCCCTAATGCGCCCTTTGCCGCCTTGTCCAAAAGCGTAAAGTACTCGTATTCTTGAAACCCCAGATACATACTCATAAGCCTGAGACCGGGTAACGGTTCTCCGTATTGAGTTTCCGTATAGAACAGCAAGCCGTCACCGTTTGCTCCGGAGAACAGCATGGGTTCTTCAAATAAATCGCAAGGCGTATACTTGCCGTCCGCATATTTTTTTGTCAGATTGGTCGCCCAATACAGCATGCCCTTTATGTCGAACTTGTACCTCAGCCAACTCTCGAAGCGGCTGTCTTTCATGGGCGAATCGATGTGTAAGTTGGGTATGGGCGTCCACGGCGCCACGCAACCGTACCACCAATTCTTTTTGCCCAAGCCGCGCAATTTCTTTTCTTCGTAAATATATTCCGGCTTGTGATAAGCCCAAAACGTAGGGCACCAGGTATCCACTTCGCCGTATATAGGCTCTTTGTCGAAAACGGTAACGATGTTGTCCATGGTAAGCAACGAATACTCTACGCCGCGTTTATCCGAAAAGTCGTGCTCCTTTGCAACCTCGCGCTTTATATCGTGAATTTCACGGTACACTCTGCGCACGCGGAAAAAATTCTCGGGAACAGGCTCGTCGGTAAAGCCGACATAAACGTTTGCTTTGGCGAATAAGTCGCACTCGTCGGTGCTGACTTTTGCCATTTCGAGAAACAGCTCTTTAAGATACGCTACGTCCAGACATTCCAAATCCTTACCCGTTACGGGATCGGTTTCTCTTTTGACTTTGTACGGAACGGAATACGCCGTGCAACGCTTATCCTGCGTGTGCTTTTTCATTCGCGCGATTATCTTATCGAAATCCAAAACTCCGATAGGCACTATCCGTGTAGGCGAGCAGCCGTATTTAAGTCCAAGCTCTATAAGCTCGTCGTTTTTACGAAGGCGCTCGTCGTCACTATCCGCATTTATCATGTCGTCGCGCGTCAAAAACGAAGTAACGTTACCGCTCGCACTCGGCATGCAAAAATCCATAACCGAAATACTCGCACCGACCGTGTCCTGTCCTTCGTCCGCCGTTACGGTAAGTTTTACCGTGTAATGCGTTTTTTCCGCATCGCACGGAATATCCGCAAAGCACCAGATAAGCAGCTCTCCGCGTTCGGAGCTGTTGTCCCCGAACTTGGTCGCACGCTTTTCGTCAACCAGAGGATCGGGAACAAGACTCTCCGCTTTTACGGCGTTAGGCCCGCTCGCAACTTTAAGTGGCAAATACTTCTCGAAAAAGATTTCGGTACTTAATTCGCTTTCGGCTTTGACCGTGACGTTTTTGCATTTATCCGCAACGATAGCCTGGAATGCAACCCGCTCGCCTTTTGCGCCGACAAGAGAAAGCGACTTTCTCTTGTCGTACGCCGTACCGAAAACGTGCTTTTCGGTGTTATGCAGTATATATACTTGCATTTGTATCACTCATCCTTCTTCGGTTTTTGCGCTATTCCGCCGCACTCTCTTTTACAGCCTTAACGTTGCTTATCCACAGCGAATAATTCTCTAAGGCGCCGCAATTGGCGGTACTGTCGTTAAACGTAGAGACGGTAATCGAAGTTACGTTCACCGCTTTTCTTGCTTCGAATCCCTCTCTCGAGATTCTTAACGTATAACCGTCGTTGTTTCCTTCCAGCTTAAACCGAATATAATTACTGGTAATCGGGTGCAAATCACCTTCGTAATGGGCTGTATAAGCGTTATGCCAAGCAGTATAGCTGCCTTTGATTGTAAACTGTACCTCGGTTACGTCTGCGTCGTCAAACAACGGTTCGAGCACGCTCATCGAAATACTCACATTGGGCCAACCGTCGTTGGTCGTAGCAGACTTTTAGCCGTAACACAGAGCTATGCTGTCCGTTTCAACGTATGCGCTGAACGACTCGGTTTTTTCGCAATCGCCGCTGTTTACCACGATTATGTTCAAGTCCTTACCCGCCGTCTTAAGCGCGTCGTACTGTGCCTTAGTCAGCACGATTTCAGCACCGTCCGCCGCATCTTTGAATAACCTGAAATTATCAAACGCGCCGTTAGTCGTGTTCTCCGTGTACACTCTGTGCCAACCCGTGTTGTTGCCCTTTACCGCAAGCTTTGCCGCCGTAATATTTTCGTCGGCAAATATATCGTCGAACAGCGACAACGAAACCACCAATCTCGGCCAACCGTCGTTCGTCGTAGCCGAAACGTATCCCGCATATTTACCGGTAATCGCGTCGGCTTCCACCCAAGCGGAAAAAGTCTCTACCTTTTCGCAATCGCCGGTGAAGTTTATTACGACGATTGTCAAGCCCTTCCCCGCTGTCTTAAGCGCGTCGTACTGTGCCTTAGTCAGTACGATTTCAGAGGTGTCCGAACCTACTTCCAATACGGAATACATATACGCTCCGCCCGTTGTATTTTTCGAATACATTTTATGCCAGCCTGTGTTGGTACCCTTAACGATTACGCTCACCGCCTTAACCTCGGGGTTGGCGAATATCGCGTCGAACCTTTCGATGGGTATTGTCATCTCCGGCCAGCCTTCGTTACTACCCGTAAAAGCTCCCGCAAGCTCAGAAATGCTGTCCGCTTTGAAATTAACCGTAAAATCCTCGGCGCTTACGGGGTCGCCGTCACCGTTGTTTATTACCACGCTCAGATACCTTTTTCCGCCGGTTTTAAGCGAATCGTACTGAGCGAGCGTAAACGTAATTTCGGTTTCTCCGCCCGTTTTGAGCCCCGGATAATAGAACGCTCCGTTATTGCCGTTATTCGTATAAGCGTTATGAGCTTTCACGTTAGTGCTTTCGATCTTGAACTTTACCGCTCCGGCATGGTTGGTTTCGAAAGCCGTTGTAAAAGTATCGAGAGGGATATTCAGCCACGGCCAGGTTTGTTCCTTCGTTACCAATACCGTCGGAGTATCGGCTCTGACCGTTTCGACGCCTTCCACCTCTATGGTAAACGACTCGGTTTTTTCGCAGTCCGTACCCGGATTGACGTTGAAGATTACGATTTTTAGATACTCTTTATTTTGCGCTTTCAGCGATTCCAAGCGGTATTTTGTAAGGATTATTTCGCCTTTGCCGTCTGCTTCCATTCTGTAATAATCGTATGCACCGCCGTCGGGTTTAACCGAATATAATCTGTGCCAGCCTTTGTACGTGCCGCCCACCGTAATCTTAACGGCAATCGCGTCGT
>CAZBTB010000125.1:0-4952 GCA_964494605.1 uncultured Lachnospiraceae bacterium | reverse complement strand
TGCCCGCAAAAGGCACGCGGCTTTCTCCGTCGAGCTTGTAAATCAGCTCAAAGCACGAAGTGTCTCCGAAACGGTAGGTTTTGCCTCTTTGCCGTTTGGCTTTATTGGTTTGTATAACCGAGTTTATAACAAACGTCGGTTTTGTTTCGCTGTTTGTCATATCGGTTTAATAATACGGTAAACCCAAGCGGTTTGTCAAACATTTTGTGCTATAAAATACAAAACACCGATTTTTTACATTTACCCGCACGAGGCTCGGTATTATAATAAATGTATCGATAAAACCGCAGGGGTAAAAGAATATGACCGAGAGAATAAAAAAACTGACCGGGCTTACGCTCGAAGGTAAAATGTACGCCCAACCCGTAAAAACAGAGTACAGCCGTTACGACATGTTTTTGACTGAAGAAGAAAGAAACGTCAAGCGCATTTGCGAGTGCATACTCAATCAGGAGCCGAAGCTGACGGAGTTTTCGGCGTTTACGGGCTTTTTCAACTTCGACGGTTCGGTTGTGGGCGATGCGTTCCGCCGCGGAGGACACAGAGCGACGCAGGAGTTTATGTCGCAGTTTTACTTAAAATCGATCGACAATCTTTCCACCATGGAATGGCAGCACGCGACCGCCGATTATCAAAAGGTTTTATCTAAGGGGCTCCGAGGAATTATCGGCGAAATCGACGAATCGATTGCCGCGCACTTTAAATCCGAAGAATTATCATTTCTTGGCGGGCTTAAAAAAGTTGCCGAGGCTTTGATTGCTTGGGCGCACAAGTGTTCGGGGCGCGCCGAAGAGCTTGCCTCGACCGTAAAGAACGCGGAGTACGCAAAGAATCTTACTAGGCTGTCCGCCGCGCTTAAACGCGTACCCGAGTTTAAGCCCGAAAGCTTTTACGAGGCGGTGCTTACTATTTACGTTTGCTTTTCCGCCGACCCCGACAGCGTGGGAACGCTCGATCGCTATTTGTATCCGTTCTACGAAGCGGATATTAAATGCGGCGTGCTTACTCGCGGGCAGGCGAAAGAGTATTTGCAGGAGTTGTATCTGATGCTGCAGGCGGCGACGGGCAAGGAGTCGAAGTGGTTCACGCGCGGCGGAGAGTCGCATTTTTGCGTAGGCGGATATTTGCCCGACGGAAGCGACGGTTTTAACGAACTGTCCCGTCTTATTGTCGAGAGCCTTGTTGAATTACCTACGTTTATTCCGCAGGTAACCTTAAGGTGGACGGAAAAAACGCCTCGCGAGGTTTTGCGGTTTATGATGGACACGGAGCGTCGCGACCCGCATAAGCGCATAGCCTTTACCAACGACGAAAAGCGCATAAAGTGCTATACCGAAATATGCCGTATTCCCTTCGAGCGAGCGGTAACGTACACGACGGTGGGCTGCAACGAGCCGGCGTTTACGGGCGCGATTGCGGGGTCGACGAGTAAAATCAATTTTCTGCGTTCTACCGAAACGCTGTTTCACCGTAAGCCCGAGCTTATAGTAAACGCGCGTGATTTCGACGAGTTCTACGCGGCGTTCGAAAAGGAGATGTTTGCCGATTTCGATATTGCGTACGATTACGACGACAAATATAATTTAGCCAGAAGCAAAGACGTCAATTATATAAGCAGTCTGTTTTTCCGCGACTGTATCGAAAACGCGAAAAGCCTGACGCAAGGCGGCGGAAATGCGGTTATGGCGTCGCCCATGCTTATGGGTATAACCAACGTTATCGATTCGCTTATCGTAGTAAAGCAGTTTGTTTTCGACGAAAAACGTTATACCATGGCGCGCCTTATCGAAATGCTGGGTAGCGATTGGGTAGGCTTCGAGGACGAGCGTACTTATATCCTCAAAAAGGGCGACTTTTTCGGAAACGATACGCCTCGCTCCAACGAAGTCGCGCAAAGGCTGTACAAAAGCTTGTATCTGCACCTGAAAGACAAAACCAACGTTTTCGGTTATCACTTTACCGTGGGCGATCTTACGGGCTACAATCAGCATTTTCTGTGGTTCGGCAGCGCCACGAAAGCTACTCCCGACGGGCGGCACAGCGGCGACGCGCTCAAGTTCGGATTGGGGCAGAGCGAGGGCAGAGACAGAAAAGGACTGACCGCTTTACTCAATTCCATAGCAAAAGTCGACCCCAATGCCATAGGTTGCGGCTCGACCGTAACGAACATTATGATCGACGAAATGCTCGTCAGAAACGACGACGCATTTGAAAAGACGGTGGATATGTTCGAAGAATATTTCCGCAGCGGCGGAGTGCATTTCCAGCTTACCTACGTTTCGGCGGAGGATTTGAAAAATGCCAAGGTAAACCCATCGGACTATAAAAGTCTGCGCGTAAGGGTTACGGGCTTTTCCGATTATTTCGTAAACCTAAACGAACCGCTCCAGGACGATATTATAAGGAGAACGGAGCATCGCAAGTAGTATGAAATTGAGATGTGATAAAATTTTGATTTTAGGTGGCGGAAGCGGTATCGGCAAAGCGATCGCAAAAAAATTCTGCGAATCCGGAGCAAAAGTACTGATTGCCGGTCGTTCGGAAAAAAAGCTTTTATCCGCAAAAGAAGAAATCAATTCCGACGATTTGTTTACACACACCTTTGATATTACCGATACGGGCGCACACGCCGCATTCTTCGCAAAAACCGAAAATATGCTCGGCGGTCTTAACGGCTTTGTCAATACAGCGGCAGTCGGTTCCGATTTTTTCGGAAACAGAGGCTACGAACCGTGGGATATTACAAGCAGGGAATGGGACGCGTTTACCGAGATAGATTTTAAGGCGGCATTCTTTTTAATGCGCAACGAAATCGATTACTTGCAACATAGAAATATACGCGGCAACATTCTCAATTTTGCATCCAATGCCGCCTGTATGGGTATCATCGGACCTTACGGTGCCGCTAAAACGGCAATCATCAAATGGACGCGGGCTTTTGGTATACGCTACGGCAAAGACGGGATCATTATAAACGGGATTGCGCCTGGTGCTACGCTTACACCAATGATCTCAAGCTATGCTTCCGAAGATGCCCCTTACCCCCGACACGCTATCGGACGGTTTATTCGTCCCGACGAGATTGCCGAACTTGCCTATTATCTTATGAGCGATATGGGCGAAATCGTTTGCGGACATACTGTTGTCGCCGACGGCGGGGACAATGCGGCAACGTTATAAGGAAAAGAATGTATGAACGGTAAAGTAAACACGATCAACGGTGAAATGAAAACCGCTGCGCTCGGGCGTACGCTGTGCCACGAGCACGTCGTTTGCGTCTCGCCCTTTATGTGCGGCGCGTTCGGTTCAGATTGGGTGGATACGGGGCGTGCGGCGGACATAGCGGTCGATATGCTGAAACAGGCGAAAGAAACGTGCGGAATCGATACGGTTATCGACGGAACGCCCGTGGACTTGGGGCGCGACGTAAAGCTTATTGCCGAAGTTTCGAAACGCAGCGGAGTCAATATAATTTTCTCGGCGGGCTTGTATTATTCCGAAGACCAGTTTATTGCGAATAAACGCCCCGAGCTTCTCGCGGAGCCGATAATCCGCGAATGTGAACGCGGCGTTTTAGGTAGCGGCGTTAAACCCGGTATTCTTAAGTGTGCGACGGGTGTGGCGGGAGTTACCCAAAAAAACCGCATCACGCTCGAAACAATGGCGATCGTACAGCGCACGACGGGCTTGCCGCTGTTTGCGCACAATTCGCACAGAGATAAAACCGCCGACGCTCAGCTGGAGGTTTTACGGCTCGGGGGCGCGGATTTAAACAAAGTTATCGTTGGGCATTGCAGTGATTGCTACGACCCCGACTATCTCGAGGGCTTTCTTAAAAAAGGCTGTTACCTCGGATTCGACAGAATTTATCCCGAACGTTTTGTAGAACAGGCGGCGACAATGAGCGAGCTGATTTCGCGTGGGTACGAAGATAAACTGCTCGTTTCGCATGATTATTACGGCTGTTGCGATATAGGCGAAAGAATCAATTACGGAGGGGACGACGGCAGGAACCTGACCGTCGTATCGAAAAAACTATTCCCTGCGCTAAAGGCGGCGGGCGTGAGCGAGGAGCAAATAGATAAGCTCACGCGCGGCAACGTCTATTCACTTTGGAGCTGAACCGTGAAAGTTAATATTTTCGACATACAGCACGGGTCGTTCGTGGACGGACCGGGAATAAGAACTACCGTGTTTTTCAAGGGCTGTAACCTAAAATGCAAGTGGTGTCACAATCCCGAAAGTCAGTCGGCGAAAAAAGAGCTGTTGTTTTATCGGTCTAAATGTAACGGTTGCGGAACGTGCAAGCGTGTTTGTCCCAACGGCTTAAATAGCTGTGCATTATGCGGAAAGTGCGCCGACTATTGCCCGGGCGACGCGCGAAAGCTTTGCGGTAAAAATGCGGAAATCGACGATGTTATTTCCGAGATTGTCTCGGATAAGGGATACTACGGGAAAGAAGGCGGCGTTACGTTTTCGGGCGGAGAGTGTATGTTGCAGATCGACGCGCTAAAAGAGCTTGCCGCAAAGTGCAAAGAGCGGGGGATCGGGACGGCAGTGGATACTGCGGGATGTGTGCCGTGGGAATATTTTCTTAAAACAATGCCCTGCACCGATATATATCTGTACGACGTAAAGTGCGTAACCGAAACGCTTCACATCGAAGGTACGGGGCAGTCCAACGTTTTGATTAAAGAAAACCTAAGGCGGCTGAGTAATTCTTTCGGCGGAAAAATAATCGTAAGGATTCCCGTGATTCCGGGGTTTAACGATTCGGACGCGGAAATGGAAAAAATCGCGGAATTTCTGCGTGAGCTTAAAATCCGCGACGTCGAGCTTTTGCCCTATCACGAAATGGGCAACGACAAATATACCGCGCTCGGACGCAAGTGCGAAGTTTTTTCGATGCCGCCTAAGAAACGAATCGATAGTTTGAAAAGCTTGTTTGTATA
>CAZBTB010000124.1:0-5035 GCA_964494605.1 uncultured Lachnospiraceae bacterium | reverse complement strand
AATAATTGTAATATATAATTGCGCTTTTGTCTATTAAAAAACACACTCGGCAATAAAAAAAGCCGAACGGGAAGTTATTTTTCCTCTTGTTCGGCTTTTTTCGTTTAAGCTGATAATTAAATGAAACTTACCTTTATATCGCCGTTGGTGGTAGACAAATCTGCCGTGCGGTTGCCGTTTCCGTCCTCGGGTACGCGTACCTTACCGTGCGTCGTGTGTGTAATAAACTTGAACTCACCAGAGCCTTCTGCAAGCGATGCCGATATATCGCCGTTGGTGCTCTTAATCTTCAGCTGCTTAACCTTTATGTTGTTACATTCGACCTTTCCGTTGGTCGTGCCGACTTCCAGCCCCTGCGCGGCAAGTGTCGTAACGTTTATCGCGCCGTTGGTCGAGTTTATTTTCGTTTGTCCGTCGGCGTTGACGTTTTCGGCGTTAACCTTGCCGTTCGTGCTTTTGAGCGTTATTTCGCTTGCGACCGTATTCTTCGCCGTCACCGCGCCGTTAGTGGTCGACACGCTCAAACCGTTGGTGACGTTGACGTCGGTTAACGAAATAGCGCCGTTGGTCGTGTGAACGAACAATGAACCTGCCGTAACGCTCTCGAACTTGCACGCGCCGTTTGTTCCTCCGAGATCGTAACTCGTAAAACCGAAGTCGGACACGGTAAACGAACCGTTTGTAATATCCGCTTTAAACGCAACGTTATCGTCGTCGAGCGTTATTTTTATCTTGGGCGTGCGGTTGATAAAGTTAAAGCCCGCGAGCATAAACTTTTTGGTCTGCTTGATTTTCAGCGTTCCGTTACTTAACGAAAATTCGTATTTATACCGCGAATTTTCCTCGTACTCAACCTTAAATTCTTCCCCCTTTAACAGAGAAACAGAAGCCTCTTTAATCGATAAGTCGAGTGCGTTCACACCGCTGTAATTTTCAGTACTTTCGGAATTAAAAACCTTCTCTTCCAACGCCAAACTCCCGCTCTCCAAATTGCCGCCTAAATTAATCAATGCTACTACAAGCATGAGAATACCCACGATAACGATACAAACGCCGCTGAGTATAAATGTTTTAATTTTCACGGATTGCCTCCCTCTTTCCCGTAAGGAAACGAATTACCCACTTAAAGAACTTTAACACAAGCTTCCACAAGAACACAACAAGCTTTATGCTAAGCGGAAGAAGAATAACTCCCACGCCCGCAATTATGACGTTGATTCCCATGTAAGCCAAACCTCCCCACAGATTTTCCGCCATCGTAAGTCCTGCGCTCACCGCGCCGACTACGCCGCCGATAAACATTCCGCCGCTTCCCGCGACAAGCCCGACGGTAAGTCCCACCAGTCCGCCCAGAACTCCCACGACCGCGCCGCCGAACAGCACGCAACAGATCACGAAAATAAGTATGCGCGAAATGACGCCGTTCGACGAAGAACTACGTTCGCCGTGCTCTTCGCGCCGCTCCTCGTGTTTTTTCTCCCGACCGAAATGCTCTTCGGATTCGACCGACCGAGCATCCTCGGTACTCTTACCGCTGCCCTCCGTATCGCTTATATACGCATAGTCGGGTACTGCGTCGAAAACCGTATCGCGGCTCTTT
Organism: uncultured Lachnospiraceae bacterium; assembly: GCA_964494605.1. GTDB lineage: Bacteria > Bacillota > Clostridia > Christensenellales > Pumilibacteraceae > UBA10677. The sequence continues at coordinate 3,435 of CAZBTB010000124.1, read as the reverse complement.
GTATTGTCTACCCCCGACTCCGCCATAATTCGGTTGGCAACGTCGTAAGGGTTTCCGAACTCGGCAATAACCGAAGTTTCGGTACCGCCGCTCTCGATTTTATCCATAAACAACTCGTTGTAATATTCTAAGACACGCTTGCGCTCCTCTTTAGGCAGTGCGTGCAGGTTTTTCTCGAGTTCTCTCTCCCACTCGTATTTAGTCATTTCATCCTCCGATTTTTACCATTTCATTTCGCGGTATATAAATCTGTGTACCCGCTCCAATTCGTCCAGATCTTCCACATACTCTTTTAGCCGCCTGACGCCCGCTTCGGTTATCATGTAATATTTCCTCAGCCGTCCGTTGATTCCCACCGTCCTAGTCGTCAGATAACCGCCCGATTCAAGCCGCTTCAGGATCGGATACAGCGTCGACTCGGATATTTCGATATACGGCGAAACGTCGCTGATTATCTTGTACCCGTACGACTCTTCACGCCTCAGCGCCGCCAGCACGCATGCCTCGAGTAAGCCTTTTTTCAGTTGTATGTCCACGCCTACCTCCTTGATACTGCCTTATACATAATACTATACATAACATAGTATGAAAAGTCAAGAGTTTTTTCATTAGAATTTTATTAAAATTTTTTTATAGGTGGAGATTTCTCACTTCGTTCGAAATGACAACGGGAGCACATGCTATGTAATGTCATTCCGCTAGCCGAGAGCATAAGCGCGAACGCCACGAAGTAACGCGTGGCGGAGGAATCCCCACCGATTGAAAAAGGTTGAGATTCCTCGTCGAGCCTCGTTTCACTCGGCTCTCGCTCGGAATGACATTACAGTGGATAACTACGCGGGTTAAAAGGAAGGCTTAGTCTTTGTCCGAAGTGTTTTTACTATTTTGTCATTCCGAGTGAGCAATGAGCATTATGCGATATTGCGACGAGGAATCTCCACCTATTGAAAAAACGCCGTGAGTAATTTCACGGCGCTTTTGCTACAATTCGTTTATTAAGGATAAAATTTCTCGGGGACTGTCGGCAATATATTCCGCCCCGTTTTTTACAAGCTCGTCGCGGTCGCGGAACCCCCAGGTCACGGCGATACATTTAAGTCCCGCATTTTTTGCGGTTAACAAGTCCACTTCGGAGTCTCCTATGTAAACGCTCTCTTCTTTACTTACGCCCAACTTTCCGAGCGCAAGCCACACACCATCGGGCGCGGGTTTGGTTTTGATACCGTTGCCCTCGCCGAGCGCAAAATCGATAAGCCCCGTAAAAGTCTTGTCCTTAAGCTCTTGTACCGCGGCGTCGTACTTATTGGAAACTATCGCGCTCTTGTACCCCGCGGCTTTAACGGAAGCAAGCATTTCGATAACTCCATCGTAGGGCGCAGTGTTATCGTCCTTGTGCACGTCGTAATGCGTTTTGAATACTTTAAGGCACTCGTCGAGCATGCCCTTATGCTCGTCGGGCAAAGCTTTTTCCACAAGCACGCGGATACCGCTACCCAAAAAACTGCGCACTTCTTTTTCGGTGCGACTCGGGAATCCGTATTTATCCAACATATAATTTACGCTGACGCTTAAGTCCGTCAGAGTATTTAAGAGTGTTCCGTCAAGGTCGAATACTATTGCTTTGATTTTCATAACGCATATATTTTAGCACCGCGCGAAGTTTTAGTCAAGTTTTCGCTTGCTTTTCGAGTAAACTTACAATATACTAATTTATAAGGAGAAAACGAAAATGACCACTTACGAAAAAATGCTGTCGGGTGAGCTTTACAGCTGCACCGACGAGGAGCTTGCCGCCGAGCAGCTCAAATGTTTGGAAAAGCTCTACGACTTTAACGCGACGCGTCCGTCCGAATCCGATAAGCGTCAAACGATGCTCAAAGAAATGTTTGCCGAATTGGGCGAAAACTGCTACATCGAGCCGCCGCTTCACGCTAATTGGGGCGGAAAGCATGTACATTTCGGCAAGAACGTTTACGCAAACTTCAACCTAACTCTCGTAGACGATACGCATATCTTCATCGGAGACTGCACCATGTTCGGACCCAACGTTATTGTGGCAAGCGCAGGGCACCCGATATTGCCCGAACTGAGGGAACAGGTATATCAGTACAACGCCTCCGTCCGCATAGGCAGAAACTGCTGGATAGGCGCGGGCGCGGTAATTCTCCCCGGCGTTACGATCGGCGAAAACACGGTAATCGGCGCGGGCAGTATCGTAACCAAGGACATCCCCGCAAACGTCGTGGCAGTAGGAAACCCCTGCCGCGTTCTCAGGGAAATCAACGACAGGGATAAGGAATTTTATTTCAAGGACAAAAAAATCGTTCGTTAATAAAATTTGCGCTTTTCGTCGGGAATAAGATACATGCACAGCGTATAGACGATATAGATAAACGCGCCGAATACGAAATTGAGAAAAGCGAGCGTGTGCGTGTCGAAATACAAAAATTCGAACGGACTGCCCGACCCTGCGGAAGTATACGCCGTTCCGTAATAATCGCTTTGTACCGATACTGCGATTATCCCTTCCACCATATAGACGAACAGAAAAACCAGACAAGCGCCCATAAAACAGTTGATCAGGATTTTCAGCGTCTTTCGCCGTTGAACCGCAAAACTCGCGGGCGCAAATACGATTGACGCTATGCCGAAAATAAGCTGAAACAGCGCCGTCGTTCCGCAAAAATCCACCAAGCCCATGTGCTCGGACAAAATCGTCGCTCTGAACGTCATCAGCGAAAAACCCGTGTCGCTTATTTCGAGTTTGACGCATTCGATTACGGGAATATTCAGCGAGCACAGCGAAAAAAGTCCCATTACGAATACAATCACGCTTATTACTATTCTCTTCGACGTCTGCATACTATTACTTCCTATGTTATTTCCTATATATTATATAAGATTATATAAACTATGTCAATTAAAAAATGTCCGCAAAAAGCTACGGACATTTTGTTTTTACTCCAATATTTTGAGCGAATCGTTCATATCTACGCCGCGGATTTTGGGGTGCAGCAATAAATCGACGAATCCCACGAAAACCATGGCAAGCGCGGCGGTGGCAACGTACGAATACCACTTAAGGTCGGCTATCGTACCGAAATCGAGATAGCCGAGCACGAAATGCAAAAGCCCGTAGCCGAGCGGCAAACCCAATATTATGCCGAACAGCGCCATTATGAACACTTCGCGGTAAATATACCCCGATACTTCGATATTGTGATACCCCAAAACCTTGAGCGTTGCTATCTCGCGCTTGCGTTCGCCTATGTTCATATTGGTAAGGTTGTAAATAACTAGCACGCTCAAAGCGGCGGCAAACAGAATAATTACGAACGATATGACTCCGAACGTATCCGAAAATCCGGCAAGCGCGCCTACGCTCAAGCCTCTTGCAACGTCGCCCAAACCGAACCCCGCAAGCACGAGCGCGGT
>CAZBTB010000123.1:3398-5066 GCA_964494605.1 uncultured Lachnospiraceae bacterium | reverse complement strand
CGAAAAAAATAATGAGCAAAAAGAGAATCATCTCTCTTTTAATCATAATCTGTATGGCGATCGTGGCGACCTTCTATTTTTTGGGTTGCAACAAACAAGACTTTACCGATAACGTAAACCTCGGCGACCTGAGCGGTCAGGCGAGCACCGTCAAGCGTGCGCCCACCGACGGAACCACTCCCGCCGACCATAGCGCCAACGATAACTTCTACTACTCTCTCGGCACGCTTATAGACGCAGGCAGCTTTGTAGGCGAATCGAGCGGCGAAACCGTATCCATGGGCATAACCCAGAAAGTAAGAGCTTACCGCGTCGTCAACGGCAACGAGGTCTATAAGCAGTCTCTTTCCGACGGATTTAAGAAAGTGGGCGTCGAAATGTTCGTCGCGGGCAAAAACTACGTTTTGCGCGATTCGGAAAAAATGAATTCGTTCGACGACATTACCTGGAAAGAAGCGCAAAGAGTAAGCGAGGATACGTTTATCGGCAAGTACGGCTGCGTGCCCAACGGCATTACGGCGTACATATTGACCGATAACACCATCTTATCGAGCGAATACCTCGGCTGCGAGGACGGCGTTTACGGTTACCGTTACGAATTGGACAACACGCTTGCAACAACCAAAATCCGTCTCGAAATGCGCACGCTTGCGGGCACGAAAACCCTTCCCGTGTTCGACCACGCCGCAATCGACGTTTACATGAACGATAAATGGGAAGTCGTCAAAACGGTAACCAACTGCTCGTACAAAGTCGATATGGTAATTCCGGGCGGCGTGACCTGTAACGAAAAAATGACTGAAGTATTTACCCGCTTAGGCGAGAAAACGGAAATCCCCAACGTTGAGTATTACCGTTCCTTCGTAGATGCCGAAATATCCGACACTCCTACGGAGTTCGTGCCCGACGCCGTTTACTATCTGTCCAACGGCTTTACCGAATACCTCGGCGGCAAGACTCTCGGAATTTCGCTTGACGTTAAGGGCGCAATAAGCGTCAAGGGTCATGCGGCGGCGGACATAAATATAGACGACCTTTCCGCGATAAAAGTACGCGCTCTTATCGACGAACTGAGCTACGGAAATATTACTCTTAACGACCTTTACTTATGCTACGACGGCGGCACGGTGTACGTTAAGTACGGCGATCTTAAGGCAAAAGTCGCCGTAAGCGACTTCGGCGCGGTTTTAGCCAAGCTTGCACCCCTGTTAGGCGATAGCGGTTTACCCGACCTGAGCTCGTTGTTCTCCTCTTTCGACACTTCGAAACTTTTAGACAACGCGACTCTGACCGACGACGGCAACACTGCCACCGTAAACCTTCCGATAGCGCTCGGCGACCTCAAAGCGGATATCAACCTGTATTTCAACGACGGCGAAAGCGTTAAGTTTAAGGGCATAACCGCCGACGTTTTGGGACTTGACGTAACAGTTCTGCCCCAAGAAAACGCCGACGTTCCCGCTCCCGAGGGCGAATATCACAACTTACTGACCCTACTCGATATCATCGACGAGAACGGCGAAATCTGCGTGAACGCGTCCGTTTTTGGCGTTGACGCTCTTATAAACCTAAATCTACTTAACTTCAACGTCGACGCTACGATAGGCAACCTCAAAGTAAAATTTGCCGACAAAACCGTTTACCTGCAGTACCAGGACCTCAAAGCAA
>CAZBTB010000123.1:0-3298 GCA_964494605.1 uncultured Lachnospiraceae bacterium | reverse complement strand
ATCTCACGCTCACTCCTTCTTCCGTTAAACCAGACGCTATCCCCGCCGACACTCTTAACGAGTTTTACAACATTCTGTCCCTACTCGACGTTATAGACGAGAACGGCGAAATCAACGCCCGTATCGAAATCATGGGCATTACGGCGGACGTAAACGTCGAGCTTACCACCCTCACCGTTAAGGGCAAAGCGGACCTGCTCGGAAATACGCTGTACTTTAAGTATGCCGACCTGAAACTGAGCTTAAGCTATCTCGACCTTAATCTATTCGTCAATATCGACGATATACCCGAAATTATCGATTTTATTAAGCCGATTTTGGGCGACAAGCTCGATATCGACGCAATGCTCGAAGGCTTCAAGAATATCGATATCGACGCAAATGAGATAATCGGTTCGATTACCGCCGTTAAAGCGGAAGATTCTGACGACGTTGCGCTGTCGCTCAAGGTGCTCGGCTTTAACGTCGGCGTCACTCTCTCCCCCGCGAACGGCAACTTCAAAATAGGTAAAATCAACGTTACCGACGGCGACAAGCTTGACGGCACGCTTACGTTTGCGGCTAAAGCGGACTATACAAAGCTTGACGGCATAACAAAGTTCCACAATGCTCTCAAACTGCTTAACCTCGCAGACAAGGACGGCAATATCAATCTTACGGCAACTGTACTTACAGACAGCGAGACAGCCGAGCCTATAAATATCGATTTAACGTTAAATATCTATACATTTAAATTAAACGCAAGCGCTTTCGGTGCGAACGTTATGCTCGACCTTAAGCGCATGACGGCATACGCTGCGTATTCCAACGCACGGGTATGCTTCAGCTTAAGCGATACAAACTCGGTACTGACGAAGCTCAAGCCGATCATAAACAAGTTCGCACCCGACTTTAATCTCGATTTAAGCGGCTTGTCCGAAAAGATTGACGTGCAAGAGATACTCTCCTCCATAACCGTGACCGAAGAGGACGACACGCTCAAAATCGCTTTACCGATATTCGGCGTAAACGTTTCGGTTGAGTTTAACACGGCAACCGGCGCGTTCGATCTGACCGAGGCGAAAGTCGAAATCGACGGCACGACCGTTACGGCAACGCCCGCCGACAAAATAGTTTCCGATCTCGACGCTACGCTATACTACGTCGACTTAAAAGAGCTTGCCGACGTATTCGGCGACGCGCTTTGCAACGTTATCACCGCCGACAATCTCACGCTTAACCTAAGCGGCAAAATCGTAAGCAGCAAAAAAGACGCCGACGGCAACGTAACTTCGGTTAATACGTTCGATATCGACGGCGGTGAGATTATCCTCGTCGACATGTGGAATAATCTTAAGCTTGTCGCAAACGTAAAACTCATTCAAACCACGGGCGAAACAAGCGCAACAAAAACCCACACCGTAAAAGTCATTTACGCCGACAAAGAAGGCTATATCGATTACAACGGACGCAAATTCGTATTCAACACCGAAAAGCTGCCCGAAACGCTGGACGTCTTAAAGCAAATCTACGACAACATTCCAGAGCTTCAGGACCTTATCACCGGCATGATGCCCGTGGACCTAAGCGGCGGATTCTCCTTCGGTAAGCTTGACTTAAGCCGTATCGTCAATTCGCTGTTATTGGAAAACGGTAAACTCACTCTCGACGCAAACGCCGGCTCGCTTATCAGTCTGTTGCCGTCGTCTCTGCCCGTCACGCTGTCGGTAGAAGAAAGCGGCGCGTTAAACGCGTTCGTTACCTTAAGCCTTGGCAAAATGGACTTAAGCCTTAACGCCGCGGCAAGTGCGTCCGCACTCGACCAAGACGAGCTTAATAATCTACTTGCATATGACAGAAAAGGCACGGACAAAGACCCCGTAAGCGACTTAAGCTCGATAAACGAGTTGCTCAAAACCGTTGCGGTCACGAGCAAGTACCGTAACTTCTCACTGCACGCCAAAGTCAGCGCACAGGGAAGCGGGATATTGGGCGCTATCAAATTTACGGATAAAGTCACTGTGGATATCGATATCGACGTTGTCGAAGGCAAGACCTACGTAGCACTGCACTTAAACCGCGAAAACATTCCTATCGTCTCGGTCTGGGATGACTACGACGGCAACGCGGACTTGTACTATGACGGCAATGCGGAAATGTTCTACGTACACGACGCATCGAGAACTCGTTCGGGCTTTATTTTCCACAGTTACACTACCACCGAAACCTATACAAAATACACTCTTGAACAATTTAAGGACAATATGAAAGATATACTTCTCGGCATCTTGCACCCGGGCAGCATAATCACCGACAATATCGAGAAGAACAAGGATAAAAAACCGGAGTTCGTTTTGGAAAATTTCTTTGAGAAGTACTCTTACAACAATGCGGATACGTTCACTCTTTCGCTGAACTTGGGCGGACTTACCAATGATGCGATATCTGCTACGAATATTGATATTATCCATAACCGCGAGACGTACGAGCTGACCAATCTAAACGTAAAAGCAAGCGTAATCGGATTGTTGAATATCGACGCCAAGGTCACGCTCGATAAGCTAGACGGTCAGTCAACAGGCGCAAAAGACAAGGTTAACGCTGTAAGTAAGGATACAAATTACAAACCCTTTAACTAAAAATACTAAACTAAATAAATATCCACCCGCATAGCGGGTGATATTTCATTTTCGGGCATAGCCCTAATACTACTAGCTTGCGCACAAGTGCGCCGGAGAACGCCTGCCAGCCTGCGACTGTTACTTGCTACCCTTAATAGGGTCTTGCGGGTCAAAGATGCTTAATTGGTCGCTTTCCTTATCTGCTTTGAGTTGTTCCGCTATGTATTCTTTTATCGCCGCTGTATTCTTGCCTACCGTATCTACATAGTATCCCTTGCACCAAAATTCGCGATTCCGATATGCAAATTTCATGTTCCCCCATTTCTGGAATATCATCAAACTGCTCTTTCCTTTCAAGTATCCCATAAACCCGGAAACGCTCATTTTGGGTGGAATACTTAGCAACAAATGTATGTGGTCGGGACATATCTCTCCCTCTATGATTTCCACTCCTTTCCATTGGCATAGTGTTCTCAGTATCTCTCGTATTTCCGCTCGCTTCTCTTCAAAAAATACTTTCCTTCGATACTTTGGCGCAAACACGATATGATACTTGCAATTCCACTTCGTATGTGCTAATTGTCCTTGGGGATTTTTTATATTGTCCCCAAGGCAATCACACTTTACTTGTTACTGCGGTATATTTACCGCGCCGACGAGCTTGTAGACAATCTTCACTTCCTGCATCCGCTTCCCGT
>CAZBTB010000122.1:0-5104 GCA_964494605.1 uncultured Lachnospiraceae bacterium | reverse complement strand
GAATGTCGTTGCAGTTCAACGTTTTCGATCCCGAAACATTGCGCGACGCACAGAAGAACCCCGAAAAATATAAGAATCTTCAGGTGCGCGTTTGCGGTTGGAACGTGCTGTGGAACAATCTATCGAAGCAAGAACAGGAAGCGTACATCTTGCGCGCCCGAAATATAAAATGAGGATAATCGACGAAAAGCGCTGTGTGATTGGCGAAGGACCGATCTGGAACGAAAAGGAAAAAGTGCTGTACTTTACAAACGGCGGCGGTAAAGAGATTTGCACGCTCGAATTAACGACGGGCAAGGTTTACGGAATGCCGCTTGGGTTTAACGTCAGCGCGTTTGCTTTCGGGCGGAATAACGAGCTTATAGTTTCTTGCGCCGACGGGGTTTATTTTATGGATAAACAGGGCGCGCGCAAGCCGCTTTACGACCTAGGCGCGTATAGCTTAAAAAACTGCAACGATATGAAAGTCGGTCCCGACGGAGCGGTTTACGTGGGTACGCAAAGCTCGCGGCGTTTGGGGATAAACGAGGCTATCGACGGAAAGCTTTACCGTATCGGTAAAGAAGGAAACGTCAGCGTTTTGCTTGACGGCTTGAGCCTGTCGAACGGCATGGATTGGTCTAAGGACGAAAGTAAATTTTACCACACCGACAGCGACACGCACGTAATTAAAGAATATTCGTTTGATAAAACGAGCGGGTCTATAACGTTTACGGGCAGACAGGTTTTTGTCCGAGGCGTGGACGGTTTTACCGCTGACTGCAACGACATAATTTATGCGGCGTGCTGGGGACAAGGGCATATAGCCGTTATCGATACCGAGGTTATGCGGGTGGTCGACCGTATACCCACGGCTTGCCGTATCCCTGCGAGCTGTTGTTTTTGCGGCGAGAACATGGACACGCTGGCAATCACGACGGCTACCTTGGGCGCGGACCTAAATGAAGATACATACGCGGGATTTACGCAACTGATTAAGCTCGATACGCGCGGAAGAGTTCCGTATATATTCGGAGAACGGTTAGAATGAAAGTGAATATTTTCGAGATAAAAAGATTTGCCGTGCACGACGGCGACGGAATACGGACTACGGTGTTTTTCAAGGGTTGTCCCATGAGGTGCAGGTGGTGTCATAATCCCGAGGGTTTGACGGGAAAAAGAGAGATTGCGTTTTATTCGCATAAGTGCGTTTCGTGCGGCGTGTGTACGAGCGTTTGCGCCGCCAATACTTTAAGCGAAGGCGTGCATTTGTTCGATAAATATAAGTGCGACCTGTGCGGCAAATGCGTCGAGGAGTGCCGGGTAGGCGCGTTTGAGCTGTTCGGGCGGGAAGTCGAGACTGCCGAGCTTGCGAAAACGCTGACGGCGGACAGGGAGTTTTTTGCGGCGAGCGGCGGCGGAGTGACGTTGTCGGGCGGCGAGTGCTTGCTTCAGTACCGAGCGGCGGCGGAGCTACTCGAAACACTGAAATGCGAGGGAATAAACACCGCGGTCGATACCTGCGGATACGTCGACAGGCGCGCTTTTGACGCGGTTATGACCTTTACCGATACGTTTTTGTACGACGTAAAAGCGGTTGACGAAAAAACGCACGTACAGTGTACGGGCGTTGGCAATAAGCTTGTTTCGGATAATCTGAAGTATCTTGACAAAGCGGGCGCGAGGATAGAAGTGCGCGTCCCGTTCGTTCCGGGGTATAACGACGCCGATATGAAAAACATAGCGGAGTTTGTAAACGGCTTAAAAAACGTCGTTAAGGTGCGGGTTCTGCCGTATCATAACCTTGCCGCAAGTAAGTATACCGCGCTGGGACTGCCATTGACTTTGCCCGAACGTCTGCCCGAAAGCGAAGAGCTTGCGGCGGCGGAAAAACTGTTTAACAGGATTTATCGGGGTTAACCGTCTTATTAGGTTTTGCCTTTTTCTTAGGTAAAAGAAGCTTGATGAGTGATGGCAAAAGCAAGCCTGCGTTGAAAGCGCAAAGAGAGTAAAGCGTGCTAATGCCGCTGTGGAATACGACCACCAGTATACCGAAAGGTATGCCGCCCAGAATTACGAACAGGGTATCGAAGATAAACGACAGCACGAAGCTGCCGCGTTTGTGAATGAGCGCTGCGGGGATAAAAGCGGTGCGTGCGATAAAACCGCAAACGAGCGACAAAAGAAAAAACGTCAGGTCGCTCATTTGAAAATGCGCTTTAATAGCGGCGGTTTTTTCTCTTCGTACTTTATCGCGTTTACCTTGCCCGTAAAGTTAAGCGAGCCGTCCTCGGTGTTGAACTTAACGATTTTCAGTTCCTTTCCCGTGACCGTAAGTCTGCCGTCGCTTGTCAGTAAACACAGTTCGTCGTCGCCGTATGACAAAACCTCTTCAACGCCCGTCATATTGCCTTTGGTGCGGCAATCAAGGTTAATCGCGTGGCGTTTTTTTACAGCATTGTTTTCCATAATACATCACCTCGGATTATATATATTCGGGATTGTCGCGGTGTATTCGCGGAGATTATTTTTTCGTGTAAACGATTGCTTTTATTTTTAAAATATAGTAAAATAGTAAAAGCTTGTGCTACAAACTAATTTCAAGGACTTATTTATGGACATCAAAGCAACGTTAAGCGAAGAATTCAACCTTCAGCCACAGTACGCATCGAACATTGTCGACTTAATCGAAGAGGGAAACACCATTCCGTTTATCGCGCGTTACCGCAAGGAAATGCACGGCGGATGCAACGATGAGCTGTTACGCGACTTTGCGGACAGGCTCAACTATTTAAAAAACCTCGAGACGCGCAAAGAGGAAGTGCGCTCGTCGATAGAGGGTCAGGGAAAATGGACGAATGAGCTTGCTATCGCGCTTGCCGCCGCAAAAACGCTTACCGAGGTGGAGGACATTTACCGCCCCTATAAGCAGAAGAAAAAGACCCGCGCGTCGGTGGCTGTCGAGCGCGGACTCGAACCGCTTGCCGATATTATTTTCGCGCAGGAGCTTCAGTCGGCGGACTTAAACGAGCTTGCCGCGCCGTATGTGGACGAGGAAAAGGGCGTTCCCACTCCCGCCGATGCTATACAGGGCGCTAAAGACATTATTGCCGAGCGCGTTTCCGACGACGCCGAAATGAGAAAAACTCTCCGCGAATTTTTGCTTACCGAGGGTAAACTCGAAAGCACGGTTAACGATAAGCAGGAAGATCTGGAAAAGCTTAACCTTTACGAAATGTACAAGGTTTATTCCGAAAGCATTCCCAAGCTTCCCGCTCACCGCATACTTGCCGTAAACCGCGGCGAGAAGGACGAGTGCTTAAAGGTTTCAATCGCAGCCGACGAAGCAACGGCGCTCGAAAAAATCAAAGCCAAGTTTATGAAGGACAGCGCCTTTAACGAGGTTATGGCGGACGCTATCACCGACAGCTACGGAAGACTGATTTTCCCCTCTATAGAGCGCGAAGTCAGAAACGAGCTTACCGATAAAGCCAGCGAGCAGGCTATTAAAATGTTCGAGGTCAACCTTAAGCCTCTACTCATGCAGCCGCCGCTTAAAGGAAAAACCATTATAGGTCTGGATCCTGCGTACCGCACGGGTTGCAAGATTGCCGTTATCGACAAAAACGGCAACCTTATCGACCACACGGTCATTTATCCCACGCCGCCGCAGAATAAGACCGAGGAAGCAAAACGCATTATGCTCGGACTGATCGCTAAGTATAATGCCGACGTTATTTCCATAGGCAACGGCACGGCGTCCAAAGAGTCGGAAATATTCGTTGCAGATTTAATCAAGGATTGTCCGAGAAAGGTCGAATATATGGTCGTCAACGAGGCGGGCGCGTCTGTGTACTCGGCGAGTAAGCTGGGTACCGAGGAATTCCCCGATAAAGACGTTACCGTGCGTTCGGCGGTTTCTATCGCAAGACGCTTGCTCGACCCGCTTGCCGAGCTTATCAAAATCGACGTTAAGTCGATAGGTGTAGGGCAGTATCAGCACGATATGCCCCAAAAGCGTCTGACCGAAGTGCTCGAGGGCGTAGTTGAGGACTGCGTCAACAGCGTAGGCGTTGACCTTAATACCGCGTCGTACAGCTTGCTTTCTTACGTTTCGGGTCTTAATAGCTCGATTGCAAAACAGATAGTCGAGTACCGCAAAAAAAGTCCGTTCTTAAACCGCAAACAGCTTCTCGAAGTCAATAAGCTCGGCCCCAAGGCTTACGAGCAGTGCGCAGGCTTCTTGCGTATTCAGGACGGCGAGAGCGTTCTCGATAATACGGGCGTTCACCCCGAAAGCTACGAGGCAGCCGAAAAGCTGCTTAATAAGTTCGGTTATACCGACGAAGACGTTAAAACAGGCAACTTAGGCGAGCTTAAAACCAAGATAGAAGGCGAGGGAGCGGCAAAGGTCGCCGCAGAGCTCGGTATCGGCGAGCTTACGCTAAACGATATCGTGGACGAAATCTTAAAGCCCGGCCGCGATATCCGCGCGGAGTTACCGCCGCCGTTATTAAGAGCCGACCTTATGGATATGAAGGACTTACAGGTGGGCATGGAGCTGATGGGAACGGTAAGAAACGTTATCGACTTCGGCGCGTTCGTGGACATCGGCGTTCACCATGACGGGCTTGTTCACGTTTCCGAAATTTCCGATCGCTATATCCGTCACCCCAGCGAGGTGCTTTCCGTCGGTCAGGTCGTAAAAGTCAAAGTTATTATCGTCGACACGGTTAAACAGCGTATCAATCTGTCTATCAAACAGGCAAGCGGATATGTTTCCACCGCGCCCAAGGGAGGCGCTCAGCGCGAAAAACAGCGCGACGGACAAAATAACCGTAACGTAAACGGCAACCGTCAGGACAATAGGAACATGAACCGCAATGCAAACGGCAACCGTCCCGATAACAGGAACGGTAACCGCAACGACCGTCCGCGCCGTGATGAAAAATCGCTCGACGATATGCTCGCGGCATTAAAGAGTAAGTATAACAAACGTTAAGAATTTATAAGGTGGAGATTCCTCGTCACTACGCTGTCGCTCCGTTCGCTCGGAATGACATTACAGTGTATGGGCTTCCTTTTGTCATTCCGACGACGCGTTATTTTTTATGTCATTTCGAAC
>CAZBTB010000121.1:0-5111 GCA_964494605.1 uncultured Lachnospiraceae bacterium | reverse complement strand
GAACAAACTGTCCGAGCAACAAGGTCGCGTCGTCGTTTACGACAAATTCGATCGCGTCTATATCCGTTTCGCCTTTCTTGAATTGAGGCAAATCAACATAGCTACCGTTAATTACATATGTCTTTTGGTACTCCGTGCCGTTAAGCTTGGGCGCGTGGAACTTCATAAAAGTGCGGTTCTGACGGCTGAGCCAAGCAAAGGTTTCCGTCCGCTCCCAGAACAAATCGATGGGCGAAAGTCGGAAGCTTCCGTCCAGCGTCCGCTCGTAGATAAAGAACCAAAGTATGCCCGTAACGCCGAGCGCGACCGAAGTGGAAATCTGCCACTTGATATCGTCCTCGGTCGGGCACCGTAAGCTCCAATGCCCGACGGATAAAAGCGTCGTAAAAAAGGGAATATTGTTATCCTTGGCAACTTTGCCGAAAAGACGCAGATTTTTAATATAAAGCTCTTCATAGCGTTCGGGTTCGAAATACGCGCATTGTCCGTAATAATCGTAACAAACCATTTCGATGCCCGCTTCTTTTACCACTTTGTCGAGCAATTTGCCGTAATCCTCGCCTTTTACGCCCAAACAATCCTCAAAGTTGTCCTCGTCCCACAGCGGCAGGAAATTGACAAACGGACTTAATTTAGGCGCGGCCGCCTTGACGATTTTATAAGCCTTTGCCATATCGGACATTTGACTGCCGTTAGGCTCGTCTCCTACGTGAAAGCCGAATACCGCGGGGTGAGATCCGAAGTCCTTGACAGCATCGTTAACGCCCTTTATAAACTCAGCTTCGCCGAGCTTGGTATACCTTAGCCAAAGCGTACGGTGATCGCAGACAATGACCTTCATTCCGCGCTTATGACACTCGTCGAGCATTTCGAGCATAACGGCTTTGTCGTGTTTGTCCGGCTCGAACTCAAACGACATAACGAGGTTAAACCCGAGTTCTTCCCAATCCTTTACCGCGGCTTTGTTATCGAGTACGCCCGTGTTGACGTAATTCCAAAAGCCCATTTGATAGTTTGCCATTAGCCTTTCCTCCTAAGCTGTTCGATAACCGAAGCGACGCTTCCGCTCTCACAGTGGCAAGTTGCGGACAGCGTTTTCAGATCCGCTTCCCATTGATCGACCGCAACATCGTAATCGTCCGAATAGATATTGTAATAATGCTCGTAGTTTTTAAGCAACGTATATCTTAAGCATACGCTCTCTTTTAAGACGCGGTTTTTAAGACGCTCGCGCTCCTCGGCATCCTCGATTTTGTCGTACTCGGCGTTTGCCTTATCGAACAGCTCAAGCGCCTTTTCGAGCACCGATTTTTTCCAGACTTCGGCGGTCATATAATACGTCGAATAGCTGTCGTACATTCCCATATGGAACTGTAAGCCCTGCGCATTTCTGTCCGCTTCGACGGCGGCAAGGTGCATACGCATAAGCTCGAGATATTCCTTCATATAGGGCGCACCCGCCTTATAGAAATTATCCATAAAGTTCTCGGTAAGCTCGTTTACGTCGGCGTAAACGTTCCACTGCAATTTTGCGTTTAAGTAGACGTTAAGGTCGACCATGGACGCCAGGGACGAACCCGTGGTATACTGCGGCATCATGTTGATACAGCCGTTTTCCTTGTACATAATGTATTCGTCCTGAAGGTGCGAATAGAAATCGAAAAACTCATAGTAGTGGCTGTAGCAGGTGCGGTACTCCCACGCCGTCAATCTGTCGGTCATCGACGTCCAGCGCCTGAACGCTTTACCGAACGGCTCGTTCATGCTGCAGTTTTCGTCGAGAAGGTTATGGTAGTAGCAACGCGTAATGGGCGCATAACGAACGTAAAGCTTGTCGTGCGGGACGACCGTTTCGTCTATGGGCGAATACGTGCCGTCGGCGTTTTCGGTAACGGGCGCGGTCATCGTGCCGTGATAGATAAACGTGACGTATTTCAATTCGCGCTCGGGACAGGTTTCCTCTCTCCATGCCTCGAGCTTTTCAATTAACGTATTAACAAAGCGGATAAGCGTGCCGCCCATGCCGTACTTAGCACGGCTTTCCGAGCAGCTGAGTCCGCAATAGCTCTTTTCGGTACGGGTACAGTTACAATACGTGCCCATATCCTCTTCGGCAATATTGACGTAGATTCCGTTGGGGTAATCGAGAATTCTTTTTTTCAACGACTCGAACGCCACGTCGATAAGCTCGGCGTTGGTAAGACACCACTGCGCACGTTTTTCGTTAGCCAACACAGATGTGGAGAACCAGTCGGGATGCTCCTCTACATTATTTTTGAAACTTACGATATTGAAAAAGCTTTCGCAGTGCATGCCCATCCACTCTTCGCTCGCACCGCCGCCGTATTTCGCGACACTGAGCGTTTTGTTTTTCATTCTCAGCTTTGCCTGTAAATCCTGATTGTAATCGAGCGGGCCGTCCAAGAATCTTCCCTCGAAGCTGGGCGCGTCTGTAAGATTCAGTTCGGGCAAATATGCCGTCGTCTTTTTGGTTATCGCGATTTCGTCGATTGCATAGACTTCGTAATCGAACGCTCTGTGCAAAAACTCGTAAACGCCGTACAGAACACCGCGGCTCTTAAAAGCGGCGATTATCATTGTGTGGCCCTTGCGCACAAGCTTATAGCCGTCGAGATTGACTTCCTTTTCGGTGACCGTAACCGAGGCGCCGCTTTTGATAGAAGTATCTCCAAGCGAAATAACCTTGTCGGAATCCGAAAAGCTTTTGCCCTCGTCGGACTCTATGGGCATCGTCGCGCCCGTACTCTTATAAAAATACGTATTGAATTCCTCGGCGGCGTACGCGACGCATTCGTCGGCGTCTGCGGGAATCACGATTTTATAATCGGTGTGTCCGTTGTCGGCAAGCTTTATATCGGTAAACTCCGTTGTATGATTGTGGTTGTCGTTTCCGTTGTCGGGATTGTTCTCCTTGGGAACACAGCCCGTCAGAGACATCGACAACAGCATGACTATTGCAATTAAAATCGAACAAAACTTTTTCATGAATTAGCCTCCTCTGCCTTAACCGTGAAATCCTTAATTGTGCCGTTATAGTCGCCATCGTAAGCATAATATCTTACGGTATATTTGCCTGCACGATCGGGAGTAAACGTCTTTGCTTTGGTAATATCCGTCATTTTGCCCGTGGGAGAAATAACGAAAATCATAAGCTTTGCCGTCGAGTTGATGTCGAGAGCTATGGCGTCGGGTACCGTAACCGTTTCGCCTGTTTTGACTTTAGTCGCAAGACCTCCTACGATAGTGAGCGTAGGCGGCGTCGTGTCGAATACCGAAACGGTAAACGGACGGTTTGCAGACACGCCCGACGAATCTTCGGCTTCGTAGTTAATGTAGTACGTTCCGTAGGTGTTGGCATAGAAGAACAGTCCGCCGTCCTCGGCCCGCACGTGGTCGATTATCGTGTTGTACTTGGAGTCCAAAACCGTGACGTAGCACTCGGTGTACGGGTCGATTGCATCGTACGCAAAAGCGGGAGCAAGATCGACACGGCTATAGAGCGAAACCTCCGAAACGATATCGCCGACAGTCACGATAACAGGCTCCGAGCGGTCGACGAAAGTCTGAAGCTCTCCGCGTTTGAACTCGGCGGTAATCGACTGATCGGCTAAACGCTGAAGTCTGAGCGTGCTTTCGCCCGTTACGTTTCTAAGCTCGAATCCGACGTACACTCTGCCGCTCTTAAAGCCGGTATATTCACTGCCGTCAAAATAGGTTTTAAGTCTGGTGATAACCGCGCCCGTGTAATCGGTAAGCGTGTCACCCTTAATCAACAGGTCAAACGGATTGCTGCTTAAGCCCTCGAAAGAACCGCTCATTTCGAAAACTTCGCCGTTGACGTAAATTTTGGATTTTGCCGCGCCTACAGTCTTTTCAAACTCGAGCGTCACCTTTTGCGCGGTGTTTTCGCTGTCGGTAAGCGTTACCAGTAACGAACCGAAGTTATTTGACGTTTTGGGTACGTCGAACAGCAATTCGAAGTTGTTTATGGCAACGGGCGTAATATAACTCATTGCCGCGTTGTTGTCGCTCGTGGTAAAGTCGATATACAGCGAGGCAGGCGTATAGGTAAAGCTTCCGCTTTCGGTTTCGAAGCAATCGTAAAGCTGAGTCATTTTAATAACCTTAACGGGATATGTTTTGCTCAGTTTTTCGGTTTCGAAACCTTTACACCACGTTTCGTAAGTTACGTAAATCATTCCTTGGGTTTCGCCGTCCTGAAGCGTGGGAGTATAAACGTAGTCCGTCTCCTCTCCCTTCACCCCTTCGGTGGTGCTGATAAACAGCTTGGTCTGAGCCTTAGCCGCATTGCCCGGAGCCGAAACATAATCGAGCATGTTGCACTCGGGCAATTTGATTTTCTTGTTTGCTACAACCGTCTTGGGCAATACGGGAAATTCGCCGATCGGTGCGTTTGAACGCGAAACCGAAACTGTTTTTACCAGCGTTTCGGAATTGCCTAGGTAATCGACGGCGGTGTACTCTATAAAGAAATCGCCCGCATACGTGGGAATAAACACACCGTTTGCCAATGCCAAGCTGTCGCCCCTGCTGTCGGTAACTTTGACCGTAACTTCGGGCTTACCGACGCCGCCCGCGACCGAAGCCGAAGGGATGAATATTGACTCTCCGACAAAGCTCGTCAAAGGAATTTCGTCGTCGGGTAAAACGGTCATTTCGGGCGCAACCATTACACAGTTAAGCGTGTACTCTTTTTTGGCGCTGTGTCCGCTGCCGTCCGTTACGTAATAAGTCAACATGTACTTACCCGCCGCAGTGGGAACAAACGTATCGCCGCTCAATACGGTTTTATCGCCGCCCGGCGCGGTAAGCGTTTTTACGATATCCGCAATATTTCCGTCGATTGCGTCGTCGGCTACCGCATCAAAAAGCGGATAGGGTTTGCCGACAGCCGCCGTAAGAATTTCGGGCGTTTCGTCTGCGGCGGTATAAAGCACGGGACTGTTTTCGTCGGTGACGTACTCGCCCGTCATATCGATGCCGTCAAGGTGAGTTACCACCATCGACGCCTTTGCCGCGCCGAAGTCGGACATGCGTATCGACAGCTTTACTCTGTCGCGCTTAAAGCC
>CAZBTB010000120.1:0-5113 GCA_964494605.1 uncultured Lachnospiraceae bacterium | reverse complement strand
AGTGTCCCCGACGTGCTTTTGCTCAACTTTTGGCACGCGTCCAAAAGTTGAAAAGCTTCCTTGTGTTTTCCAAACCCAAAAAACCTTTACACCCACCACATTTCACCGGCTTTTTCGGTGATGATCTTGTCTTTTAAGAAATTGACGGCTTTTTCCAATCCCTCTTTGGGCGACATGAGGCTGTCCTCATGCTCGATGGAAATACTGTCGTCGTAACCCGCGACTTTAAGCGCGCTGATAATCTTTTTCCAGGTTATGTCGTCATGTCCGTAACCCATGGTGCGGAATACCCAAGCGCGGTTTGCAACGTCGCCGTAGCCCTTGGTATCGAGAACGCCGTTTCTGCGAACGTTGCTGTCGTTTAAGAGCGTATCCTTAGCATGGAAATAGTAGATCGCGTCCTTAAGCTCGGCAATAACGTCCACAATGTCCATACCCTGCCACAGTAAGTGCGACGGGTCGAGGTTTGCGCCGATCATGGGACCGACGGCTTTACGCAGTCTCAAGCACGTCTCGGGATTGTATACGCAGAATCCCGGGTGCATTTCGAGCGCGATTTTCTCTACGCCGTTCTTCTTTGCAAACTCAACTGCTTTCTTCCAATAGGGAATAAGCACTTCGTTCCACTGATAGTCGAGAATGTCGAGATATTCGTTGGGCCAGGGACAAGTAACCCAGTTGGGTTGCTGAGCCTTGGGGTCGGAACCGGGGCAGCCCGAGAACGTAACTATTCTCTTGACGCCGATTTGTCCCGCCAGAACGCAAGCCGCTTCAAAATCGGCTTCGAACGACGCCGCGATCTCCTTATTGGGATGTACGCAGTTGCCGTGAACGGACAGCGCGGAAATCTCCATATTGTACTTTTTGAAAGTTGCCATAAGCTCGTCGCGTTTTGCCTTGTCCTTACTGAGCACCTTTGCGTCGGCATGGGCAGTACCGGGATAACCTCCTACGCCCAATTCGAACTGAGGCACTCCCAAAGAGCTGAGATACTTCAAGCTCTCGTCAAGGCTCATTCCGCCTAAAACTCCGCTTACTACGCTTAATTTCATTATCTTTCCTCCGAAATAATTTATCGTCAACCGCTACATGCGGATTACGCACTTAATTAAAATTCGACTTCAATGACCTTATTCTCTTTTGCCGACTTTTTAGCCAGTTCCATAAGGCGCGTGCACTTGAGCACCTCGTCCTTTTGCACTATAGTGGGAACGCCTTTTAAGACCGCGTCCATAAAGTTACGGTAAAACGCGTTTTTGTCGCCGCGCACGATCTCGATGGGCATATCGTCGAACGTTTCCGCGCGACGTGCCGCCATGGTTTTGGTAAAGCCGTTGCCTGCGTTTACGCCTTCGAGCTTGTCGTCGACACGCTGAGTAACGCGAACGACGCGTCCCTCGACGTTATCGCGGCGCCAGTTGGTAACGGTAGCCGTTCCGTCCATGCCGTAAGCCTGCCAACGCGGCAATTCGATAAACGCATTGGTATCGACTACAATGCGGTAAATAAATCCGTTTTCGAACTTGATTTCCATATCGAAGCCGTCGTCGACGTCCTCGCCCGCGATATACGAATAATCGCAGTAAACCGATTTGACGGGAGACTTGATAAACTGCAGCATCTGGTCGATGAGGTGCACGCCCCAATCGAGCATCATGCCGCCTCCCTGCGCATCCACCTTTCTCCAAGCGCCCGGTATTCCGTTAGAACCCATAACGCGCGACTCGATACGGTAAACGTCGCCGATCTGACCGTTCTCGTAGATATTTCTGATAGAAAGGTAATCGTCGTCCCAACGACGGTTCTGGTGTGGCGAGAAAACAACTCCGGCTTTACTCGTCACCTCGTACATCTTCTCCACGTCTTTGCTCGTCATGCCGGCGGGCTTTTCGACGATAATATTCTTGCCGTGTTTAGCCGCCTCGATAACATAGCTCAAATGCGAGTCGTTGGGAGTCGAAATAAGGACTATCTTAATTTCGGGATCGTTCCAGATCTCGTCAGCACTGTTAAAACAATGAAGCCCTAGCTCGCGCGCAAACTCGTTGCGTTTCTCGTCTATATCGTAAATGCCGGCGATTTCCAGTTTTTCGGGATAGTCGCTGTCGTTTAATCTGGGGATAATATACTTGCGGTGGTTGTTACCCATTCCGCCGAACCCGATAATAGCAATTTTCATCTTGATTTTTCCGTCCGATTCCGTTAATTTTCAACGTCAGTCGCGTTTTTTATCCGTTTAGCCTTGACTTTCCGTTGTACTAATGATATAATAACACTAAATATTGACTTTTTCTTCTCAATTATAGCTAAAACATTTTCAAATATTGACTTTTTTCATTTTGAGGCTATTTTTATGCGCAATATCAACTACGAATATTTTCACGATAAAGACACGGAAATAACCATTGCCAAGGGCATTGCCGGAAATATAGCCGACAAACCCATAACCGAAATGGATATTCCCGTGCATTTTCACCGTTGCATCGAAATACTTTATATTCTCGAAGGTGCAATGGAAACGATGGTCGGCTCCAACCGCTATCTTGCGCAAAAGGACAATATCGTTTTCGTACACAATTATTACGCGCACGGTTTCAAAGCCTCTCCCTTCTACGAAAAAATATTTATGGTCGTGCCGTCGGGATACGGCAACGACTTCGAAACGCGTCTCAGTCACTCTACGCTCCCCGCGCTTCTCGACGACGCCGATTTCAACCGAACGTATATAAGGCCCATTATCGAAGGCATGTACGTAGATCCCGGCGAAAAAACCAAACAACTGCCCAGGCTTATCAAAAAAGGCTACCTGAACGTAATCATAGGGCACCTTCTCGAGCACTATCCCACCGTTCCGCTCGAAAAGAACAGCAACATCGAAATGTTCGTGGGCGTATTAAACTACATTGACGAAAACCACGACAAGCCCATAACCTTAGACTCGCTCGCCTCGACGTTCGGCTATAATAAATATTATTTCTCCCGACTGTTCAACGGATACGTGGGCGAAAACCTCAATAACTACATAAATATCGTACGCCTGCAGCACTTTATGAGCCTTTACCGCGAAGACGAAAGCGCGTCGATCGCAGAGCTTGCTTTCTCGTGCGGCTTCGACTCGTTGACTACGTTTTACCGCTACTTTAATAAAATCTACGGCAAAAAACCCAAAGTCGCATTGGCAACGTAAAAAAGACACGGATTTAATTCCGTGTCTTTTGTTTTATTATTTCTTTTTCTTAGCGGTTTTACCGTTCTCGGCGGTTTTACCGTTCTCGGCTTCTTCGGCTTTGACGTCTGCTCCGTCGAAGTCGTCGTCATACGAATCGTCGTCGATATCGAAATCGTCACGCTCGTCCGCCTCGAATATGCCGTTTTCTTTCTTCTCGCGAACGTCACGCTTGATTAAGCCCTTTTTGATAAGGTCAAGCGAGCTTTGGAAAGGCATATAGTAGTCAACGGGGTCACGGTTGACTTTTTCGGTTTTGTCCTCGAGAATCTTTGCAATCAGCTCCATTGCGTACTTGACGCGGCGCTGGTTCTTGATTCTGAACGTCGTCGGGGTATCTGCGTCCTCGATTGTGTCGGGCGTTGCTTCAACCTTGTACTTCGTTCCGTCGAACTGTTTGGGATCGAGGGGCAACAAAAGCACAAGCGTCTTACCGCGTATATAGAACTTAACTACTGTATCGCGACCGAGCCTATAGGTCTCGCGCTTCCAGCTCATGCGGTCGTGAACGTTCTTATAAGACAAAAGCTCGTTCTTTAATTCGGTATACCATTCCTTGAGCTCGTCATCCGACTGAATATAACGCGCGGAGAAGCTGCGGTTGTAGTTCATCATAAGGCTGACTTCGTCGGGTTCGACCGATTCGGACACGATTTCGATCTTCTGCGGGCCTGCCTTCTGAACGATAATCTGCGGCTGAGCCTGCTCGACAACTATCGTCTGAGGAGCGCCCTGCTCGACAATTACGTTGGTGGGCTGCTGCTCCACCGTAACGGTTTGCGGCTGAGCCTCTTTGACTACGACCTGCTGAGGCTCGGCCTGAACGACCTGAACGGGCTCGAGCTTCTCTTCGGGCTCTTCAGTCTTCTTTTTCTTATCTTTTTTGTTCTTTTTATCGTTCTCTTCCTCGTCGGCGGACGCATCGTCCTCGTCGGCGTGCTCGGAAACAATCTTCTTAAAGTCTATATCGGCGAACTCCTCGTCCACGTCCGACAAATCGGGAGCAAGCTCTTCTTCGGCAGGCTTCTTTTTTTCCTTGACTTTCTTTTCCTTCTGCGCCTTTTCGGCACGCTCTTTAACCTTTTTATTTGCAAGAACGCCGATCATCGCGACAAACATCAGCAAGCACAGAACAATCTGCAAGACGATAAGAAAAGTTTCGCCCGCTGCCGCGACAAGCGAGACGTTACGCCCCAATAACAAAAAACTTAAATTATGCATAGCAATCTCCTGCTTCACGTAAGTTAGATGCAAAATATGATTACAACCTAAAACTTTGCACCCGATTAAGAATACAATCTTAATATATTGTAGCACAACAATCCGCAAACTGCAAGCGGAATAACGTTTTTTTCGTAAAATTCGACAGGAAAATTTCGGATTTAATTATATACTTTTGTCATTCTCAGCGAATTTATGCTATTTTTTGACGACTCCCGAACGCTTTGCCGCCTCGTAAACGGCTTTTGCCACACAGTCGTGAGCGCGCTTTTCGTAGGCAAAGGGAAGAATTTTATCCACGCCGAGTTCGCTGTCCGAAACGCAGGCGGCAATGCCCTCTGCCGCCGCAATCATCATTTCGGCGTTTACCGTCACGGCCTTTGCGTCCAGTGCGCCGCGGAAAACTCCCGGGAAAACAAGCACGTTGTTTATCTGATTGGGGTGCTCGCTCGAACCCGTTCCGACGATAAACGCACCTGCCTCGAGCGCGTCCGAACGCTCTATTTCGGGCACGGGGTTGGCGCACGTAAAAACTATCGCCTTGTCGTTCATGGACCTAACCATTTCCTTAGTTACGCAATGCGGTGCGGAAACGCCTATAAACACGTCCGCGCCCTTCATGGCATCGGCAAGCTTGCCGTTAAGCTTATTGCGGTTGGTAACCTT
>CAZBTB010000119.1:0-5187 GCA_964494605.1 uncultured Lachnospiraceae bacterium | reverse complement strand
ACGACGACGATGGCAACCTATCCGTACGCTTCGGCGGCAGGCTTGGTGCTTACGGCTGTAACCATTCCCTTGGTTATGGTTGCTCGGCATTTTCTCGATAAGCTTGACAAGGGGGTGGAGTTCTAATGGCTGCGACAAACTTACCCGTAAACGGGAAAAAGCGCAAGAGCACGCTCGGCAAGGATCAGCCCGCCGTTGCAATCGTTGTATTCGTTATATTCGTGCTTTACACGGTTTTACTGCTTTTGATGTTCGTTTGGGCGCTCATTAACTCGCTCAAGGCAAACGACGTTTTTGCGCTCAACTGCGTAACGCCCGTCGGCGCGACTCACTTCGAAAACTACATAAACGCTTTCAACGGCATAAAAATGATTGCTACTATCGGCGGAGTGGAGTACTATATCACGATGCCCGAAATGTTCTTAAACTCCGTTATTTATGCGGTGGGTACGGCGTTTTTCGCCACCGTTACGCCCATGCTGGTTGCGTACGTTACGGCAAAATACCGCAATAAGTTCAATCACGTAATTTACGGAATAGTCCTGTTTGCGATGATTACGCCCATTGTCGGCAACCTGCCGTCGCAGATACAGGTCGCAAAAGCGTTGGGACTGTTCAACAATCATTTCGGACAGTGGTTCCTGAGCATGACTTTCTTGGGCACTTACTACCTAATATTCTACTCGATATTCAAGGGCGTTTCATGGGGCTATGCCGAGTCGGCGTTTATCGACGGCGCGGGACACTTCACGGTGCTTTTCAGAATCATGTTGCCGCTTGTCAGCAACACGTTTCTGGTAGTGTTCGTCCTTAACTTCATAGGGCAGTGGAACAACTATCAAACCCCGCTGATTTTCTTACCCAGTTACCCAACTGTCGCGGTAGGAATTCAGTACTTCAGAGACAACCCCATAGGCGGGGCGCAGTTCAGAGGCGTGCCCATGCAGCTTGCGGGAGGAATTATGGTAATGTTACCGGTAATAGTGCTGTTTACGGCACTCGGAAATAAACTGGTCGGAAATCTGACCATGGGAGGAATGAAAGAATGATGAATGTAAAATCGTCGAAACTCAAATCCCTGCGCCTGTTGCTTACACTTGGTATCGTGCTTGTGTTGGCGATTACGGCGGTAGGGATCTATGTGGGCGTTGCACAGTCGGGGAACAAGGATCTTCGCGATGACTTCGTGATCCCGACGGGCCGCGTGGAAAATACCTACGTGGGAGTAAAAACGCCCATTGCACGCGTTATGCCCACCGATACCCGCGCGGAGCTGTATAGCTTCGGCGTTATCGATACGGCTACGGGCAAACAGGTGGAAACCGACGGCTACAATTTCGTGCCCAAAAAAGCGGGTGCGTACAAGTGCATTTTCGCCTATTACGTAGGCGAAGACAGAATGACATATTCGTACGACGTTACGGCTACGGTAAAGGACGGGCCTGTGTTCGAGTCCGAACCGGCGCTTCCTACGGCGTTCGTGTCGGGTTCGGCGTATACCTTACCTAAAACGGTTGCCAAGGATTTTACCGACGGCGAGAAGGACTTGGCGGTGGAAGTTACGGCTAAGTACGGCAGCGGTTCGCCCGTGGCGCTTGGCGGTACGTTTACGCCCGACATCAGTAGCGGCAGCGAGGTTACGCTCGAGTTTAAGGCGACGAGCGGCGGCAAAAACGTTTCCTTTGTAAAAACCGTTCCCGTTGTCAAAGCGTTTAACGAAAACGGCTCGGTAAATACCGAAAATCTGTTTATCACCCGCGGAGTGTCGTCCAAAGCTTTCGTGGAAAAGTCCGATGAAAAGCGTTTGCGCTTCTCGGCTATGGGCGACGCGGAAATCAAGTTTGCCAACTCGCTCGTCGGTAACGGACTTGAATTGGAGCTCGGCTTCGGCGACAACGTTCATGCCGAAGGCTTGCTTGTAACGGTAGAGTCGGTTGCAGACCCTTCCGTTAAGCTTACTCTCGAATTCAGAAAGGGCAGAATAGCGGCAGGTACGGGCAAGATCGTATTAAACGGCAAAAACGAAAAAACGTTTGAATACCAAGAAGACGGCAGACTGTACATGTCCGTAAATACTATCGACAAGCGTCTTGTCGGCGAGGGCGGAAACCTCTTGTTCGATATAAAAGAGGACGTTTTGGGCGGAGAGTTCAACGGCTTCCCCGGCGGACTTGTAAGAGTGTCGTTTGAGTTAAAAGGCGTTTACGGTACGGCGGATATGGATTTATTCAGAATTAACCGTCAGCTGTTTAACGAACCCGAATTCGACCTTATCGCACCCACGTTGTTTACGAACGATATAAGCGGTGAATACAGTGTAGGCGATACTATCGTGACAAGCCGTGCGATTGCAGTGGACGTTCTCGACCCGGTCGCAACTGTTACGGTGAGCGTTACCCTTGACGGCGAGACCGTAAACGATATTAACGGCAATCCGCTCAGACGCGTCGATTGCTCGAACGGTATTGCGTTTAAGCCTACTGAGTCGGGCTACTATATGGTGACCTACAACGTTTTGGATTCGTCGGGTAACACTTCGTCGGCTAACCATAAGATTATCGACGTTTACGACGTAGAGGCGCCCGTGATTGCGGATGCCGACGTGCCGTCGAGCGTTAAAGCGGGCGAATCGTTTACGATGCCCGAGTTTACCGCGACCGACAACGACGGCGCCGAAAACGTGACCGTTTCGGTTGCGATATTATATCCGACCGCCGAGATGTACACGGTCGTTATCGGAAAAGGAAAGACGGAAGCAACGTCCGTTAAGCTTAACAATGCAGGCAAGTACACCGTCAAGGTTTATGCGGTTGACGAATGGGGTAATACCGCAGTTAAGCTTTACGATTTGGAAGTGAGAGGTGAATAATGATGAAAAAGTTTATTAAATGCCTTAGTTTGATATTATGCGCGGTTTTATGCGCGGCGCTGTTTTTAACGGGCTGTGCGCCGAAAGAGGAGGAAAAGCCCGAACCCGACGGCGGCGAACAGCAGCAATATACCGGTACGGTTATGGCGAAAAACGGCAACAGCGATTATAAGATCGTAGTGCCCGCATCGACGAGCGAATATATCGACTTTGCCGCATCGGAGCTTCAGTTGCGTTTTAAGGAAGCAACAAAAGCCGAGCTGCCTATAGTCAAGGACAGCACCGTTAGCTATTCGGAGAGCGCCAAGCTTATTTCGATAGGCAACACGTCGGTAAAAACCGCTTCGGGCGTAACCGCGGACTATGCGACTTACGGAGCTTCGGGCGCCAAGCTTGTGAACAAGGGCGACTGCATAATATTGACCGGTGCTACCGACGAGGGCAGTCTGTACGCAGTTTACGACCTGCTTACCGTTCTGTTCGATTACGAGTTCTACGACATAGACGCTTATAAGCTCAACAAGCTCGATACGGTTTATGCTCCCGTGCTCGATAAGTCGGATATTCCCGATATGCAGCGCCGCCTTTACGGAGACTATTTGCACGACAAAGATTCCGGCAACGATCCGCACCATGCCTGGAGGATGAGAAACGAGCCTTACGGACAGGGCGTAGCGGTAAGCGGACACTCGTTTTATAAAATCATGCCCAAAGAAACCTATCAGGCAAAGCACCCCGAATGGTTCTCCGATAACATAGGCAGCGCGGGTTTGGGTCAGCTTTGTCTTACGGCGCACGGCGATCCCGACAGCCGTAAAGAAATGATAGAGGAATTTGCTAAGTCCGTCGAGTCATTTATTATCGCAACTCCGGATTCGACCAATGTCACAATTACTCAAGCAGACGAAAACATCTGGTGTGACTGCGATGGCTGTAAAGCTGCGATAAACAAGTACGTTTCGGGGACGGAAGGAAACGGTATGTTTACGCTCGTTCCTTTCCTTAACGACGTTGCAGACGTTGTAGACGCGTGGATGGAAGACACCTACCCCGGCCGTTATATGACGTATACCACGCTTGCATATCACCAAACGATTAATGCACCCGCGTATAAAAACGAGAACGGCGAGTTCGTTCCTTACGACGAGTCGCTAAAGCTTAAAGATAACATTATTATTTCTTACGCGTCGATTTATGCGAACCGCAATATACCGTTTAAGGACAATCCTACCGAAAACGAGTCGATAAGAGCTTGGGCGGCTGTATGTAAAGGAATGCAGATCTACGAGTATCCGCAGGACGCGTCGCAAGTCTGCCTGCCTTACGACGGCTTGCACGTTTTTGCGAACAACATCAGATTTGCCAAGGAACTCGGATTAAGCAACTATTTCTTACAGGGTGTCTGGGGTACGCAGTCCAGCGGATTTACGCCATTAAAGGCTTACGTGGCATCCAAGCTCATGTGGGACAGCTCGCTCGATCCCATGGAGCTTGCGTACGACTATATCGAAAACTGTTACGGTGATGCCGCGCCCTATATACGCGAGTATTACGACGCGCTCCGTATGCGCCTCAGCTATATGCGCAAAACGACAAACTACGGTTCGATGTGCTTGGGCAGCTCGCTCAGCTCCTCCAACTGGCCGCGTAGCGTAATCCGTTCGTTCGAGCCGTATTTCGAAAAAGCATATGCGGCAATCGATACGTTGCAGTACGTCGACAAGGAACAGTACGATATCGTATTCCGCAAGATTATGATAGAGGAAATGTTCATCCGTTACGTCAACTGTGCGCTTTACCGCAACAACTTTACCGTCGAAGAAAAGAACAGAATGATTGACGAATTCGAGCATTACGCAAGTATTTACGGCTTCAGCAGATACTCCGAGTCTAATCCCATGAGCGACGTTATTTCCGAGTGGAGACTGCGTTAATCGTAATCTGAACTATTATAAGGATTATTATGAGAAAAATTGATTTTTTACCTAATGAATTATGGTACGGCGGCGCGGTTTTCCACGCCGACCGTTATCCTATTACAGACAAAGACGAGTACGAACTCGACACGGCTTTCAACCGCACCAGCAATCAGCTTAACCCCGTTTTTTTAAGCAACAAAGGTAGGTATATCTGGTTGGAAAACGGCGGACTTGTAAAGTTCAATCGCGGCGTTATCGAAATCGATACCGACGATTTCGAATTGAACGAGACGGGAAAAACTCTCCGCGATGCGGCGCTTGCAGCGGCGAAAAAGCACTATCCCGCAACGGGCACAACGCCAAACAAGCTGGCGTTTACCGCACCGCAGTATTGTTCGT
>CAZBTB010000118.1:0-5208 GCA_964494605.1 uncultured Lachnospiraceae bacterium | reverse complement strand
TTGCCGGGGATTACATAATCGACTTCGTCGGGATCGCAGTTGGTGTCCACTATACCTACGATAGGAATATTGAGCTTGCGAGCCTCGGCAATAGCGAGGTGTTCTTTCTTGGGATCGACAACGAACAGTGCGCCCGGGAGCGAGTGCATGTCCTTAATGCCGCCGAGGTTCTCTTCGAGCTTATCGCGCTCGGCAATGAGCTTTGCGACCTCTTTCTTGGGAAGAACGTTAAACTCGTTCATCTTCTCCATTTGGTTGAGCTTGTTGAGTCTCTCGATTCTGGTGCGAATGGTCGCGAAGTTGGTGAGAATACCGCCCAACCATCTCGACTTGATATAGTACATTCCGCACTTCTCGGCTTCCTGCTGGATAGCCTCCTGAGCCTGCTTCTTGGTACCTACGAAAAGAATGTTCTTGCCGCTCTCGGCCACGCTCTTAACGAAAGCGTAAGCGTCGTCGATAAGACCGACGGTCTTTTCAAGGTTGATGATGTAGATGTCGTTTCTCGAAGTATAAATATACTTCTTCATCTTGGGGTTCCACTTTCTGGTAGGGTGTCCGAAATGCACGCCCGCCTCGAGCAGCTGTTTCATTGAAACTACGTTTGCCATGGTTTAATCCTCCTGTTGTACCTCCCCGATTATCAACTCGAGCTTTATTCGGTCGGCATTGAAGAAAAAATTTTACCGTCCGCACAGAAAAGCCCGATCCTCTCGGGTGCGTAATTAACCGTTTACAATTATATCATAAGAAAAAAAATAATGCAAACGAAATTCGCATTATTTTTTCCTAAATTTAACGTTTTATCCGAATTTTTTACTCGTGCTTGCAGTCGTCGCAATCGCAGTGATGATGGTGATCGTGCTCGCAATCTCCTTCGCACTCCTCGCAACCGCAGCCGCAACCGTCTTCGGCTGTACGCAGGTATTCTTCGAACACCGCGTTGAGAAGCTCCTCGTTGTCGACGGGAATAAACATATCGGTGCCGTCTTCTTGCTCTTCGAGCTTAAAGATAAGAACCTCGCCTTCTTCGATGCCTTCCATTTCCTCTACCGGCTCCAACAGAGCATAATACTCGTCCTCGTACTCGACTACCGCAACTTCGTAAAAGTCAACGGGTTGATTCTCGTCGTCATAGAGAGTGACTATCTCGTCGTCTTCGATAATTTCTACGTTTTCGTTCTCGTTTTTCATATTGAAAACTCCTTATTTTTTATTTGCGTCCATGTAACTTTGCAGGATTATCTGCGCCGCAATACGGTCCACAATGTTTTTTCTGTTACTTTTTTTGACTCCTCGGCTTTCCATAATCTCTTCCGCCTCGACGGAAGTCAGCCGCTCGTCGAAATACTCCACTTTTATACCCGAAACACGCTCGAGAACTTGTCCGAACGAACGGGTTTTACTAGCTCTTACGCCTTCCGTTCCGTCCATATTGAGCGGCAAGCCCACGACTATCAGCTCCGCATTTTCCTCTTTTGCGACTGCGGTAACCGTATCGATATTCTTGCGCATACTCTCAGACTTAATAGTTTTAAGCGGAAACGCCATTATTTCCAGCTCGTCCGACGCAGCTATTCCTATCCTCGAATCGCCGTAATCCACACCCAAAAGCTTCATAACGCTTATATTATATCACAAATTTTGGAATTTGGATAGCGAATTACGTGTTAATCAGATAAAAATATGACCGCTTTTGTCGTTTGCGGTCATATTCTTTAAAATTGCTGTCAAGCTTTACTGCCAATTGTCTTGTCCGCCGCTCTGCTGCGATTGTTCGCCCTGCGAGTTTTCATCCTTCTGTCCGCAGCCGCAACCGCACGAACCGGGCATGACTTTGTTTTTAATTCCGTCCATAGCCTTCTGCGCCTTGGGGTTATTCGCGATCATCGCGCCCGCCACTGCTCCGATGGCAATACCTACGAAAAAGTCCTTCATATATCCACCTCCTTTACGAGTATTATTTGCCGTAAATCGGGTAAATATATATGGATAAAACTGTAAAATTCTATCTTTATATATAAGTACATTTACACGTACTTTATTTCTTCGGGATTTTCGCCTGCTTTATACTTTTTAAGATAATCGTTAACAGCCGCCTTTATCGCCTCTTCCGCCAAAACCGAACAGTGCAGCTTCTGCGCGGGAAGTCCGCCCAAAGTCTCCACGACTTCGGCGTTGGTAATCTTGAGCGCCTCGTCAACGGTTTTGCCCTTTATCATGGTAGTTGCGACCGACGACGTAGCTATGGCAGCCGCACAGCCGAAGGTCTGGAAACTTACGTCCTTAATAACGTTATCCTCGATCTTCATGTAGATTTTCATAATATCGCCGCAGGTTGCGTTACCTACGGTTCCCACTGCGTTGGCATCCTTCATCTCGCCCACGTTCTGAGGATTTTGGAATTCTTTTACCACTCTGTCGTTATACATTTTGCGTTTCTCCTTTGATTTCGTAAAACAGCGGCGACATCGCGCGCAGTTTAGTTACTATTTCTTTTAGTTTGTCCACGGTGTAATCCACTTCTTCGACCGTGTTGTCTCTGCCGAAGCTGAACCTTATCGAGCCGTGTGCTTTTTCTATCGGCAAGCCCGACGCAAGCAAAACGTGCGAAGGCTCGAGCGAACCCGACGAACACGCCGAGCCAGACGAACAGGCAATGCCGGCAAGGTCGAGCGACATTAAAATAGATTCGCCCTCGATAAACTCAAACGCGAAGTTGGCGTTTTGCGGCAGTCTTTCGGTTTCGTGCCCGTTGTACACTACGTACGGTATTTCGGCTTTGACGCGCTCGACGAACCTATCGCGCAATGACTTAACGTATTTATAATTTTTATCTAGATTATTAATCGCTTTTTCAAGCGCCGCCGCCATGCCCACGACCGCAGGAACGTTTGTCGTGCCGCCGCGCATGGTGCGCTCTTGGTGTCCGCCCGTCATGAACTTATCTGGTTTGGTACCGCCCTTGATATACAGCACGCCTATACCTTTCGGACCGTAGAACTTGTGCGCCGAAAAGGACATTAAGTCGACGCCGAGAGCGGCTACGTTTACGGGAATGGACCCGACCGCCTGAACCGCGTCGGTGTGGAAGAAAACACCGTGTTTATGCGCAACCTCGGCAAGCTCCTTTATAGGCTCGATCGTGCCGATTTCGTTGTTTGCGAGCATAACCGACACTAAAACGGTTTTGTCGGTTATCGCCTTTTCAAGCTCTTGAGGATTCACTCTGCCCGTGTTATCGACGGGTAAAAACGTTATTTTAAAGCTGAATTCTTCGAGCTGACGGCACGACGACATGATTGCCGCGTGTTCGATCGCGCTTGTGATAATGTGGTTGCCTTTGCCGCGGAGCTTAGCCGCCATACCCTTGATTGCCCAGTTATCCGCTTCCGTTCCGCCCGAAGTAAAGTAAATTTCTGTGGGCTTTGCCCCGATAAGCTCGGCGATTTTGCGGCGGGACTCGTCTACCGCATACGCGCCCTCCTGACCGAAGCCGTGCATGCTGTTGGCGTTACCGAACTTTTCGGTAAAATAGGGCAGCATTTTGTTCAGCACTTCGGGGTCCAGCGGCGTGGTTGCCGAATGGTCTAAATATATTCTTTTCATATTACCTCACACAACTGTAGTCTTTTATCATATCGCTCAGCGACGTAGTGGACAGTATTCCGTCTATTCCGTCGTAAATCCGCCTGAATATTATCTTATTGGGACAGTACTCGTCCTTGCACGTTCCGCCTGCGCAATCGGTAATATCGAACGTATCGTCAAGCGCCTCGAGTATCTGTTTTATACTTACCTCTTCGGGCGGACGCGACAGATAATAACCGCCGTTCGCGCCCCGTACGCTCTCCACTATTCCGCCCTTACGAAGCATTATAAGGAGCTGCTCGAGATACTTTTCGCTTAAGTCCGTTTGCTTTACAAGCGTAGACAAAGACACGGGCTTATCCGTCGATAGTCCGATCAAAAAGCTTATTCTCAAGCCGTATCTTGCCCTTGTCGACAACTTCAAGCGCCAATCCCTACCTTTTTACTAGGATATGAATATTATAGAACGCTTATACGCCGTTGTCAAGCAAATTTAATATGATTATGTAATTATCCGCTTACGAAAAAGTAACTTTTGCTTTTGTTTTTTCGAATATATCCGCTTTTAAATTTTTAATATTTCTCGGCATAATCACTGTTTTAAGCGCGTCGCAGTACGAAAACGCCCCTTTACCTATGCTCATAACCGAGTTCGGGATTACTACGCCCGCCAGCGAGCGGCAGCCCCTGAAAGCATTGACACCGATGTTTTGTACGCCGCAGGGCAAGATTATACTGATAAGACGCCGACAGTCAAGAAAAGCATCGCGGCATATTGTCGTAACACTGTTTGGAATTACCATATTTGTTAAATCCGAACATCCCTTAAACGCGCCGTCGAAAACAGTTGTAACGGTGCTTGGAATTTCACTCTTTGCGCAACCCGAAATCAATGTTTTTTCGTCTTTCGTCAAAAGGCAATTATTCACAGCCGTATAATACTCGTTATCTCCGTCTACGGTTATGCTTTCGATATGCGAGCAACTGTCAAAGGCGCCGTCGCCGATTTTCACAACGCTTTTCGGGATATGGATACTTTTGATTCCGCACGCCCAGAAAGCCCACTTTTCTATCGTTTCAACGCCGTCTGAAATTATCAATTCGTTTAAGTTCGTACAATACGTAAACGCTCCGTGCTTAATCGTGCTCACGTTGCCGGGAATAAAGACGCCTCTTAAGCTTTGACATTTATCGAAGGCGTTGTCGTTTATTTGCGTTACGTTCGCGGGAATTGCTATTTTGCGGCAAGTCCCCTTGTACTTGAGCAATGCACCCTCTTGCATTTCGAAATCTTCGGGATTGCACTCGAATTCTTTGAGTTCTTTTTCGGTAAGAATATCGGATTTTTGCCTAATCGGCGCTTTTTTCCGCTGAATGTCAAGCAGTTCTTTTACCG
Source organism: uncultured Lachnospiraceae bacterium (assembly GCA_964494605.1). GTDB lineage: Bacteria > Bacillota > Clostridia > Christensenellales > Pumilibacteraceae > UBA10677. The sequence continues at coordinate 221 of CAZBTB010000118.1, read as the reverse complement.
ACGAAACAAACTCTTTGCCGCCGCACTCGCCGCAAAACTTGACCTTTTCGGGATTTTCGGCGCCGCATTCGATACAATATTTTATATTTCGTCTGTTCTTTATTTCCTCTAAAATACTCTCGCGCGCTTTTTCTTCCTCGGCTTTTCTCTTAGCCTCTTCCTCTCTGCGCCTCTTCGCTTCGGGCGTGTGGTTGTCTACAAAGTTAAGTACACGCTCCTGT
>CAZBTB010000117.1:0-5241 GCA_964494605.1 uncultured Lachnospiraceae bacterium | reverse complement strand
TCAAGCAAAACAAGAGTTGATAAGACAGGCTTTTTTAGATTGGATATGGACAGATGCTCTTTACCACCTTGAAGCTGACCGAGCATTCGCCGTTGTTTTCGCCGCCGCTCGGCGCAAACGCTTTGTCATATGCAAAGCCTGCAATGGAAAGCTCGCTCGTCGTAGTTTCAGTGCCGCTGCCCGTGGCTATTATCAGTCTGCCGTTGCTCTCGATATTGGCTTTGATTACGACTAAATATCTGCCGTTGGTAATCGTAATGCCCGCAAGATCGTTGTTTGCATGTCCGACCTCGGAGAAAACGAGCTTGACGTCTGCCGCCCAATCCTTTGCGACCGTGTTTTTGAAATAGCGGTTTACGCCCGAATTTTCGACGTAATAATTGCCCGTTTCTTCGTTGTACTTGATCGTTCCGCTGCCGCCTACCGTGGTATTGTTCACCTTCACCGAGCCCCAATCGTTTTCTTGAACCGTCACTTTTTGGGTAAAGCTCTTTGTGTCCGCAACGCTTTCGGGTCTGCCGTTGATGTCTACGGAAGTCGTGCCGTCGGTAAGCTCGAAGTCGCCCGTGTAGTCGTGATAGCTTGTAAACTTCACGTTGAGCGAGTAATTACCGCTCACTTCGATCGTTTTTCCGTCCACGGTGTACGTGCCTTGCTTCGGCAGCTCCAGAACCACGTAACCCGACGCGTTGGGCATACCTTTGTAGAAAAGCAATTTACTGCTGTTGCCGGAAATTTCGTAATTGCCTTCTTTCACCTGATCGCCTTTTTCGTTGCCGAACACTATTACCGTACGCACGAGCGCGGCTTGGGCGAATGAAGAAAATTTCGCTTTGAAAGTTACGTCGCAATCGGGAACGAACGTGTATTCGCATTGTTCGTTCATATTATCGGTTACGTTATTATACACGTCCGCATTATTTATCCGCAAACCCGTTAAAACGCCTCTGGAGTTAGGAATAAGCGACACGGTAACTTCATCGCCTTTCGCCACCGCGTACGAGCTTGCGCTTGCCGTTCCCGGTCCCTCGCTCGTCGTATCCACGAAATAGACGTACTGAGAAAGCTTTTCGATCAACGCGTCGTCGTTACCCGTGTAGTCCTCGAACTTATAATCCTCGATTTCCACGCCCTGGCTGGTAAATATACCGCAGTAAGCGCTGTCCGTCAATGCCGCGATACGCTCGCTGTCCCAATACGTATCGCCGTAGAAATAGTAGAACATATCACCTTGCTTGATTACTCGAAGCGTCACGGCGTCTTGATCGTAATCGGTCTGCACCGTCTTTTGAGTCAAGCTGATTTTATTCTGCCAATGGAACGAATCTATTTGCTGACACGTCTGAAGTTTTATGCTCTTCTTTCCCTGCACGCTATCGCTGACCGACCTCGCGTCCGCCGAAAACACCGAGTAATCGGCGTTTGCCGTTTCGTTGATAAGTCCGAATCTGCCGTACACTCTACTTCCGCGGATGGAAATATCGTCACCGTCGGCAGTCGTGGACAGCGGCTTTAACCGGGCTTCGAACATAAAGTCCTTTGCGTAAGCGTTTTTAAGCCACACGATCTGCGCTCTGCCCGCCGTCGTTTTGAAGTTTCCGCTCGCGTTCTTTTCCCACATATCGGTTGCCGCCAATCCGCCCGACACGCTGCCGAGCTCGTCGCTTTCCGTCGAGACTAATCCGTCTTTGTCGAAATGCAAATACGTTTCTTCGCGCCACGAACACGTACCCAACACTTCCGTACTCTCGCCCGAGTAATTCACGTACATCTGAATGTCTTCGGGATAGCCGTTCTCGCCGAGCTCGTCTAAAGAATAATACAAATCCTGCCACGTAACGAACAGCTCCGCCGTCATAGTACAAGCGGTTTCGCTGTTAAGCTCGCCCTCCACGTGCGCCTTGTAGTTATAGGGCACTCTGTTCATTGAACGGCAAAAATACGGGTCAAGCTGAAATACAATGCACCGCGCCCCATGATACGCCAAGCCGTTTAGCTCATAAGTCTCGGTTCCCGTTTTGCATAAGTATACGTTAAACGCCGAACGGGAAGTATAGCGCGTATTGTATTTCATATTGTCGTTCGTCGCTTTCACGCCGATATAAATACCTTTTTCCGTGAAATGCGTCGTCGCCTGCCACGCTTTGTTTTTTACCGTTTGGCTCAGCCAATTCTTGCCCGACCAGATTTCCTCGTCGAATTTGCCGTCGATCGTCATTCCCTTGTCGGGTGTCGGGGCAAAAGGCTTGTTAAACGTAAATTCGTACGGCTCGCTCGCCGAGTTGTTCGCTCCCGCGCAACCGACAGCAAAACACAGAACCGCCGTCAAGATAAGCGTGAGCATTAAAAATATTTTCGTTTTCGATTTCATCGTTTATCCCTCCCGTTTATTTACCGAGCACGACTATTTCGGAGATGCGCAGCTCGTCGCCGCTCTCGTACAAATCGTCTTTATCTATCCTGACAGTTATGCTGTTTACTTTGATTTCGTTAAAGGTTGCCACCGCCGCGCTGCCCGGCTGCAGATTGTTCTTTCCCGTCATATACGCGTCGACGTTATACTTCAGGTCTTTGATATAGCAGCCTTTTTCGGAGCCCGAATGCCAGGCGGGCGTTTCGGCTAAATCGAACTGTATAAGCGAAATATTTTTAAACGCGTTTGCCGTCGAGTACGAATTGTAAATTAAAACCCCGCGCACAACCGTCGGCTGAGCAAACGTTATCGTAATTTCGGTGGATTTATCGGCTTTGAATTCTCTGTCCGAATATGCGCCGTAGGTTACCCACATTCCGTCGTTGAGATATTTCGCGCTTCCGTCCTTTTCGTTCTTTGCTTTGACCGTCGCGTTTAACGCCACGTTTTTGTATCCCGTCGCAACTCCGGGCAACGCTTGCAACGAAGTGGCGGGACCGTTAGCCACGGGCATGTAAATACCCGTGTTTTCCATGTATTGGAAGCTCATGGACGACAGCGCGTACAGTCGTCCCTGGTCGAGACCGCCGAAGGGCGTTTGTCTTTGCCAATGCGCGATCCAGGTCTCGTCCCCCGCCGTCACGAACGATACGTGGCCTAAGTTGGACATGTAATCGTTAACAGACGTATCTACGCCCAAAATCATCGCGCCGTCCTCGGGATTGGGCTTGATAAACGGACCGCGAGGAGGATAGGCATACGCGGCTTTACAATCGTAATCGCCCGCTACCCTATCGACGCCGCCGATTTCGTACGACATAACGTACACCTTTTTGCCGTCTTTATCCTTTGTGGTAATAAGGTTGGGGGCTTCTACTAAGGTATATTCGTTCTGCCCGTCCGTGCTTTCGGCGCCGTTCTCGTACGTAGTGTAGCTTTTCCAGCTTACGGCTAAGTGTCTGGGGTAATCGGGATCGACCTGCCCCTGCCCCGCGTATTCGGTGCGCACAAACTTTTTACCGACGGTGGCGTTTGCATTTCCGAGCATAGGCGTATCCTTATACGTCGCGGAATACGTAGCGCGCATTATGCACGTCAACGTGGTATAATCGGGCGTTACCATATCCTTCATTTTTACGCCCCAAATGGTCTGTCCTCCCGGGCTTTTGCTAGCCGAATGACGGCAGAAATAAAGATAAAAGTCTCCGTTATCGTCAAAGAACGGCGAAGCGTCGATAACGGGAAATATCTCGTCGCGGCTGTCAAAATCCGAAGCGTCCATAAACTCTTCCGTATAGAACAGCGCGTCGCATTCCTCATCAATCATTATCGTGGGGTTTGTCGTCGATAAAACGTATCCGTTCGGGTTCTTCGCGTCCTTTTCGCCGTACATGCTCTCGCTCGTAACCAGCTCGAAAGGACCGCAAGGACTGTCCGACGACGCCACTCCGATATAAAACCTATCGGTCACAGTCGTCGAAGCGGAATATCTGGCGCCCGCCGCTTGAAGCTCTGCGTTGTTCAACCTGCTCGCCGCCGTGAAATAGAGATAATATTTACCGTCTGCTTTATTGTAAATACACTCGGGCGCCCAATAGCTAGTCATCGACCACACGTCCATAGGCAGCTTTAACGAATAGCAGTTATCCACCGCGCCGCACATTTCCCAATCTACCATATCGCGTGAGCGGGAGGTCAGTACGAGCGGAATATACTCGGCTTCGCCGTTCTCGGTCGTGGGTGTTTTTCCGTCGCCTGTAGACGGTACCAAGCCGCCTTTTGTTGAATACATATAAAACCAACCGCCGTTAACGGGGTCGTCCTCTTTACTCACCCACATAACGTCGCCGTCGCCACCGCCGTCGTTAACCACTTCCGAAGTATTGCGCCACAGGAGGCTCGTGTCGTATTCGTTAACGTTCATTCCGTCGAAGTGCGACAGCACAAAACCTTCCGCTCTTACCGAACATGCGGTAATAATCATAACCGAGATGAGCGCAACGCCAAAAATCGCCAACCTTTTGAAATTTTTCATCGTTTTTCTCCTTTAATGTTTTTTTGACCTATTGCCTTAACCTTTCATACCCGAAGTGATCGCTACGCCTTTAAGGATAAATTTCTGAGAAAGAAGGTACAGACAAAGCATGGGAACGGTCGCAACCATTGCGCCCGCCATCAGCACGCTCCAATCGGGATTCGAGCTCGTTCTCCAATAGGAAAGGGACAGCTGAAGCGGATATAATTCGGGGTTACCGATAAGATAATACAACGGACCCAAATAGTCGTTATACGCCGCAATGAACGTAAGAATAAACTGCGAACCGAGCGCCGGCAGCGACAGCGGCAATGCTATCCTTAAAAATATTCCGTAATCGCTTAAGCCGTCCACTCGCGCCGCTCCGATAAGGTCGTCGGGCAATCCCATATAAAACTGACGCAAAAAGAACACAATGCCGATACTGCCCATCATCTTGGGAATCATCAGCGGCAGCGGCGTACCCATCCAACCGATAGAATTATAAATAACGATAGACGCAATCATTCCCACGCTGGTCGGAAGCGTAAGCGAGCTCATAAGTATGGCAAAAATGGGCTTTTTCAAAAAGAAATCCATTTTGGCAAACCCGTACGCCGCCATCGAGGAAACAAACACGCCCACAACAATCGGCGGCACGTACATCCATAACGTAACACCGAAACCGCGGATAAGATTTCTGTTTACCTGATTGGTAGAGAATATCTTTATGTATCCGTCAAGAGACAGCCCCTGCTCGGGCCACCAATGAAACGCAGTGCCGTTCGCTTCCACCGTTGTTTTGAATGAAGTT
>CAZBTB010000116.1:0-5270 GCA_964494605.1 uncultured Lachnospiraceae bacterium | reverse complement strand
ACCATGGATGCCTTTGCCTCCATCATTTCCAACAACCTGAATATTGTGATGAAGGTGTTGACCTCCCTGACCATTGTCATGGCCATCCCCACCATGGTGTTCAGCTTTTACGGCATGAATGTCAGCCATCTCCCGCTTGCCAATTCCTGGTTTCCCATTCTGCTCTCGGCGGTGGCCGCCGCGGCTGCGGTGGTTGTGCTGATGAAAAAGGATATGTTCCGCTGAGGTGGAATTTCGGTTTTGGCTATTGAGGGCAAACCGGCATATGTGTTTTCAGACAAGTATAAAAAACCAGACGGCCCAAAGCGCCGTGTGATGACAGAGAAAGGTGGAGACGATGGCAGATCAGGTAATATTCAAGACAGCGGCGTTCGGAGGGTTTGACAAAGCGTCCGTGCTCAGCTATGTTGACCAGCAGCAGAAGGCGGCTCAGGGCGCCCAGGAGGAGCTTCAGAAAAAAATTGCCGGCTTGGAGCAATCCGGCCGGGAGATGAGCGAGCTTCTGGAAGAGAACAAAAAGCAGATCATGGATCTGGAAAATGCCCTTCAGGCGGAACAGGCCAAAAACCGGGAGGCAAATTCCCTTATCAATACCCTGAACCTGGAAATTGCCCGGCAGGGCAGGACGTTGGAGCAGAAAAACCAGGAGATACGGCAGCAGCAGGAAGCGTGCAGGCAGTTCCAGTTTAAAGCCGAGGCCATGGAGTATAAAGCCCAGAAGTTTGACGAGGCCTCTTTGGATATCGGTACAGTGATTTTGGAGGCAAAACAGACTGCCAGCGGCATTTTGGCGGGAGCGGAGGCGAGGTCAAAGGAGATCACCGCCGAGGCCGAACAGCGGATGCAGACAGCGGCGGCAGATACGGTGAAGTTCCGTCAGGAGGTGGCCCAATTAAAAGAGATGTTGGGCGGCGTTATGGACAAGCTTACCGAGTACGGGTTTTGCGACGACTACCGATTCTGCCGTGAGTACGTTGCGGCGTACTCTAAGCGCGTAGGATTAAAAAAAATCAAGTTCGATTTAAAACGATTGGGCGCGGAAGAAGATGCGATTTCCGCGGCGCTCGAGGAAGCGGGCGGTCAGGAGGACGAGGCGTTTGCCGCGGCAGAGAAATATATCCGCACGCACCGCAATTTCGTAATGGCGAAGCTGAAGAGTTATCTGTACTCGCGCGGCTTTTCGATGTCCGATATAAACGCCGCGGCGGACAGAGTTAAGGAAGAGTACGAGGTCGATGTCGACTTCGACGATTTTTGAAAGTGGATGCATCGCTGTATACGAACTACGTGCGGCATAACTGCCTCGGTTACGTAGGTTTTACTACGCGCCCTCGGAGTTTGCCGCCGGTTGTCCGTCTGCAGCGCGCCTGCACTTTCAAACACGGTTTAGCCAAAGGAGAAGAATATTTATGAACTTTGTTTTACCCGAAAATTTTAAAATGGGACATGCCGAAGGCGAGCGCACGGGCGTTACGGTTATCGTGTGCGAAAAGGGCGCTGTAGGCGGTGTTTCGGTGCGCGGCGGTGCGCCGGGGACGCGTGAAACCGATTTACTAAATCCTTATAAAACAATGAATGAAGTGCACGCAGTTACGCTGTCGGGCGGTTCGGCGTTCGGCTTGGAATCTGCAAGCGGCGTTATGCGCGCACTGTTAAAGCGCAATATAGGTTTTAAAACTTTAGGTAAAACCGTGCCTATCGTACCCGCGGCAGTTATATACGACCTTAATGGAGAGGGTTACGAGTTTCCCGACGTTAAAATGGGTGAGGCGGCTGTGGATGCGGCTTTTAACAATCTTCCCGTTTCGTTCGGGTGCGTGGGCGTAGGCAAGGGCGCAACGGTTGCAAAGCTTCGCGGCGCGGAGCATGCTAAAAAGAGCGGTGTGGGCGGAGCGAGCTTACCTCTTCCCGGCGGCGGTACGGTCAGCGCGGTCGTTGCGGTAAACGCACTCGGAGAAGTCAGAAACCATTTGACGGGCGAAATGCTCGCAGGCTGCGGCGGGATCGACCCGTCGACCTTTACGAAAGGAACAAATACGACAATCGGCTGTATCGTGACAGACGTTAAGCTGGATAAGGTACAGGCGAATAAGCTTGCGGATTTTGCGCACCAGGGCATGATCAAGACGATTTTTCCCGTGCATACCGACTTTGACGGCGACACGTTATTTGCGCTGTCGAGCGGAGAAAAAGTATGCGACTTTTCGGTTTTGGCGGCGACTGCGGCAGAAGCGGTTGCGCTTTCTATAGAGAACGCCGTGATTGCGGCTAAGGAATAGCTTATGATAGGCGTTGACGTAGTTGAGATCAAGCGAATGGAAACCGCGCTCAAAAGCGAGCGGTTTACGGAGCGTGTTTTTACCGAAGCGGAGCGCGAATATTGCTTAGAACACGGCGGAAAGCTTGAAACATACGCGGGCATATTCGCGGCTAAAGATGCGGTGGGTAAAGCGCTGGGCGTCGTCCTTAAGGGTTTGAATTTTCACGACATAGAGGTCGTGCACCAACCAATCGGCGCGCCCGAAATAAAGCTTGCCGGCAGAGCGGCGGAATTAAGCTGCGGCAAAGTCGCGCATATTTCCATTTCTCACGACGGGGGCGTTGCCGTGGCGTTTTGTGTGTTGGGGCGCAAAGGTAGGCAGAAATGAGCATATTAGGGCAAAAGGTAGTTTCACCCGAAACACTGAAAAAAGCGGAAGCCGAGATTATGAACAGCGGCGTAACCGAGGCCGAGCTTATCGCTCGCGCGGCGTCTGAGCTTGCCGAAGTCATAAAAGGCGCGGCATGCGGCAAAGAAGTGGTGTTTGTGGTCGGCGGCGGAAACAACGGCTGCGACGGACTGGACGCGGCGAAAGCTTTAAGCGGAATGCTCGCCGTTTCCGTTTATGCGGTAGAGGGCGCACGAAACGACGGCGTGGTTAAACGACTTAACGAGCTTGACAAAAAAGGCGTTAAATTCGTAGATCGAATTGAGAAGGGAAAATATTCGGTCGTTGTCGACTGTATTTTCGGTATAGGTTTAAACCGTGAGCCGAGCGGCGAGTACGCGCGGGCGATCGAGGAAATCAACGGTTCGGGGGCGTTCGTTATAGCCGCCGATATTCCGTCTGGATTGGATTCCGAATCGGGCAGGGCGTACGGTCACTGTGTCGCCGCGAACAAAACGCTCGCTTTTTCGGGCGTAAAGACGGGACTTATCATGGGAGAGGGACGCAACTTTACGGGAGAGATCGAAGTTGCCGATATAGGTATTCCGTTTGTCCCGCTTGGAAGAATAGCAGACAATTGCGACGCGGAACTGCCTGAGCGCAAACCCGTTTCGCACAAGGGAACGTACGGCAAGGTGCGCGTTATTGGCGGCTCGGAGGTAATGCCCGGCGCACCGCTAATGTGTTTCGAGTCTGCGCTTGCCGCGTCGAGGTGCGGCGCGGGTTTGGTGACGCTGTGCGTGCCTGAGTGCAACAAAGCCGCATATCAGTCGCGCGTTACCGAAACGATGCTGTGTTTTTTGCCCGATCGTGACGGACAGATTGCTTTTTCGCCTCAGGCGCTGGACGAAGTCATGAAGGGCGCGGACGTAATTGCCGTCGGTTGCGGAATGGGCAGAGGCGAAGAGAGCGTCAAGTCCGTAGAGTATTTAATAAAGAATTTTACGGGGACACTCATAATCGACGCCGACGCATTAAACGCGGTTGCGACAAATACGGATATGTTGCTTAATAAACGCGGCAGGCTAATATTGACGCCGCACGTAGTGGAATTCGAGCGGCTTTGTCCCGATAACGGCACTGCGCCGATCGAACGCGCCAAAGCCTTTGCAAAGAAGTATGACTGCGCGCTTGCGGTCAAGTCGGCTACGACAATTATTACCGACGGAAAAGAGACGGTTTTCAATGTGACCGGATCGCCGGCTTTGGCTAAGGGCGGAAGCGGCGACGTTCTTGCGGGTATGACCGCGGCGTTCGCTTGCGTGCTCGAGCCGTTTAAGGCATTGACTGCGGCATGTTTTCATTTCGGGCTTGCAGGCGAGCGAGCGGCAAAACGGCTTAATTCGGTGACGAGCGTTCTGGCAAGCGATATTATTATCGATATAGCGCACGCAAAGTAAAATTTAGAGTTATAACATAAACTTACTTGCGTAAATCCCAATAAATTGATATAATAGACACGAGGTTTTTAGCTATGGATTTTAAAGTTGTTCCCGTTGTGGTAATAGAAAAATTAGGCGATACCGAAAAAATCATGCAGTCGCTTGTTTCGGGCGGACTGCCCGTTGCCGAAATCTGTTTTCGGACGGACTGCGCACTCGACGCGATTAAACTCGCCGTCGATAAGTTCCCTCAAGTTTACGTCGGAGCAGGCACGGTTATAAACGCCGAGCAGTGCCGCGCGGCGCTTAATGCGGGTGCGAAGTTTATCGTGTCGCCGGGACTTAGCGAAGAGGTTGCCGCCGTGTGTAAAGCGGCAGGGGTTACATATTACCCGGGGTGCGTGACGCCTACCGAGATCATGAAGGCTATTGCGCTCGGAATCGAAACCGTCAAATTTTTCCCGGCGGGAGCTTTCGGCGGATTAAAGACGATAAAGGCGCTTTCCGCAGCGTTTCCCGGCGTTAAGTTTTTACCGACGGGCGGCGTGGATTTAACGAACCTAAAAGAATTTTTGGAGTTTCAAGCAATTTGTGCGGTAGGCGGAAGCTTTATGATGAAGGGCGATATAGTAGCAAATTGTAAAGCGATAAATAATGTTTTGGGAGAATTGCGTAAATGAAAGTAGTTACTTTCGGTGAAGTATTACTCAGACTTTCGCCCGAGGGTTACGGGCGTTTCGTTCAGTCGGACAGGCTGGACTTATGTTTCGGCGGCGCGGAGGCGAACACCGCGGTTTCGCTTGCGGGCTACGGCGTGAATGCGGAGGTTGTTACAAAACTCCCCGAGCACGAAATAGGTCAGGCGGCGGTAAACGCACTCAGGCGTTACGGCGCAAAGACCGATAAAATCGTGCGCGGCGGCGACAGAGTGTGAATATACTTCTGCGAAAAGGGCGCGAGCCAACGCCCCTCTAAGGTAATATACGACCGCGCGTATTCTTCGATAGCAACGGCGCAGAAGTCCGACTTCGATTGGGAAAAGATACTGAGCGGAGCGGATTGGTTTCACTTTACCGGCATAACGCCCGCACTCGGAGACAACGTAGCCGAGGTTTGCTTACAAGCCTGTAAGGAAGCAAAAGCCAAAGGAATAAAAGTGTCGTGCGACCTCAACTTCCGC
>CAZBTB010000115.1:0-5278 GCA_964494605.1 uncultured Lachnospiraceae bacterium | reverse complement strand
CGCCCACCGATTCAACAAGATGATTATATCTTCCGCCGCCGCAAACGGTACCTTGACTTCCGAGCGCCGTCGTTACAAACTCGAACACGGTTTTTGTGTAATAATCGAGACCGCGAACAATATTCGGATTTATTTTGTATTCGATGCCGCCCGCTTTTAGCAGTTCTTCGAGTTCGTGCATGTGGTTTTTGCAATCGTCGCAGATAAAATCCAAAATCTTTGGTGCGTTCTCCACGATTTTCTTGCAACTTTCTACCTTGCAATCCAATATCCTCAACGGATTGCGCTCGAAGCGTTCGCGGCACGACGAGCACATTTCGCCGATATGCGACTTTAAGTATTCCTTTAACGCCTCGTTATACTTGCCGCGGCACTTTTCACAGCCTATGCTATTGAGGTTAAGCACGAGTCCACTTACGCCCATATCGGACAAAAATCGGTGTGCGAGCGAAATTACTTCGTAATCGAGTAACGCCGTATCCCCGCCGTAAACCTCTACACCGAACTGATGATGTTCTCTCAGGCGTCCCGCCTGCGGATTTTCGTAGCGGAACACGGGCGTGATGTAAAACATTTTGAGCGGCAGCGAGCATGCCTCGAGTGCATTTTCCACATAAGAACGCGCAACGGGAGCTGTACCTTCCGGCTTAAGCGTTATCGAACGGTTGCCTTTATCCAAAAAAGTGTACATTTCTTTTTTTACAACGTCCGTATCATCGCCTATCGAACGCGTAAAAAGCTCGGTATGTTCAAACACGGGCGTACGTATCTCTTTAAACCCGCACAAGCGACATATTTCCCGTGCACGCCCTTCGGCGTACTGCCACTTGTAACTGTCGAACGGGAGTACGTCTTTTGTTCCTTTTGGTATGTTAATCATTATTGCTCCGAATCAAGTTATATTACAAAATATATTTCTTTAAATCATGCTTACGAACTTCTTTGGAAAGATGCTCGTCAACGTACTTTTTATCTATCGTAACATCCACCATTGGGTGATCGCCGCCCGCATTAAAGCTGAGGTCCTCCAACAGACTTTCCATAATAGTATGGAGACGGCGTGCGCCTATATCCTCGCTTGTTTCGTTTTCGAGCGCCGCAAGCTCGGACATCTCCTGTATAGCGTCGTCGGTGAAAATCAGATTGATATTATCAACGTGCAGCATATGCCAATACTGACGTGTAATAGCGTTGTCGGGAACCGTGAAAATTCTCACAAAGTCCTGCGCCGTCAAGCTCTTAAGCTCGACTCGGATAGGAAATCTACCCTGAAGCTCGGGAATAAGGTCGTGTACACTGCTTACATGGAAAGCTCCAGACGCAATGAATAAAATATAATCGGTCTTAATAGCGCCGTATTTTGTCATGACCGTGCAGCCTTCGACAATGGGTAAAATGTCACGCTGAACGCCCTCGCGCGAAACGTCCGGTCCTTTTCCACCGCCGCCGGAGCTGGCAATCTTATCGATTTCGTCGATAAAAATAATACCGTTCTGCTCGGCTCTACGGATAGCCTCGGCGTTAATCGAATCGGGATCTATATGCTTTTCGCTCTCTTCCTCGATCAAAACCTTTAACGCTTCTTTGACCGTAACCTTGCGCTTCTTCTTTTTCTTGGGCATAATACCGCCAAAAAAATCTCCGAGATTGATTTCCGCTCCGCTACCGGGAATAATCTCCATGGGGCGCGACGACTCATCAACCTCGATTTCAAGCAAATGCCCGTCGAGCTTGCCTTCTTTCAGCTCGGTCTCGACTGCGGAACGAATTGCATCCTCGGGAGTGTCCGCTGCCTTTTTCTTACGTGATGCCGTGATTGCGTCGATTATCTTCTTTTCGGCAACAGCACGAGACTGATTCTCGATTTCAGCCATTTTTTCGTCCTTTACAAGACGAATCGAAACCTCGACAAGGTCGCGTATCATAGACTCAACGTCGCGTCCGACATAGCCGACTTCGGTAAACTTTGTCGCCTCAACCTTTACAAAGGGCGCGCGAACAAGCTTAGCTAGACGACGCGCAATTTCGGTTTTACCTACGCCCGTAGGTCCTTGCATAATTATGTTCTTCGGTGTAATCTCATCGCGGATTTCGTCGGGTAACTGCGAACGGCGGTAACGGTTTCTGAGCGCAACCGCAACGGCACGCTTCGCCTCTTCCTGTCCGATAATATATCTGTCAAGCTCGGCAACAATCTGTTTCGGGGTCATTTCCATTGCTTTACACCTCCTCAACGGTCAGATTACCGTTGGTAAACACGCAAATCTCACTTGCGACTTTCATAGCTTCGATTGCAATTTCCTTAGCTGAAAGCTCGGTATTTCTGACTAACGCACGGGCAGCCGCAAGCGCGTAGTTTCCGCCGCTTCCTATAGCGCAAACGCCGTTTTCGGGCTGAATAACGTCGCCTACACCGTCAAGCACGAGCATATCGGTTTCGTCGGCAACTATCATCATTGCCTCGAGCTGCCGTAAGCCTTTATCGCCGCGCCATAACTGAGCCAAAGCAACCGCACTGCGCATGAGGTTGCCGCTGTATTTATTGAGCATTTCTTCGAATTTCTCGGTAAGCGTAAATGCGTCGGCAACAGAACCGGCAAAACCAGTTACTACCTTATCGTTATAAAGGCGTCTGACCTTTACGGCATTGCCCTTCATAATAACCGTCTGACCGGACGTAACCTGACCGTCACCCGCGATAACGGTTTTTCCGTCTCGCTTGACTCCTACAATCGTCGTTCCTTTAAGCTCCATAACTATCTCCGTAATTATCAAAATTTATTGTTCGGCACTTTATTTGACGAAAGTACCGACGCTATGCCGAAAAACTAAGACGGCATTACAACGATATACTCTTTTATTGTAACATATCAAAGCTTTTAAATCAAATCAATATTCGGTATTTTTTAAATCTTTTAAGCTTCTTTGAGATAAAAACAGCTTTTTCGCGTTTTTATCCTTAATTTTTGTCTCTGTCGGCGGCAACAAACCGAAGTTTGCATTCATGGGCTGAAACGCAGAATTAGGAGTTTCGAGATACCTACTTAACGCACCAATAATAGTAGTGTTGGGAAAGGTCGGCATCTCATTGCCATTCAATACGGCGTTGACCGATAATGCCGCAACAAGTCCGCTCATAATGCTCTCTACATACCCTTCAACGCCCGACAGCTGTCCTGCTATAAAAGTCTTAGGGTACTTCAACGTTTGAAAATGCCTGTTAATGGTTTGTGGGGCATTTATAAAAGTATTCCGGTGCATAACGCCGTAGCGCAAAAATTCCGCATTGTGAAGCGCGGGAATAAGTCTGAAAACTCTATCCTGCTCTCCGAACTTCAGATTAGTTTGAAAACCCACGATATTGAACGCATCGCCTTCGGTATTTTCGCGTCTCAGCTGTACCACGGCATAAGGACGCTTACCGTTTTCGTCGTAAAATCCTACGGGACGCAACGGACCGAAGCGCAAAGTATCAACTCCGCGCTTTGCCATAATTTCTACGGGCATACAACCTTCGAAAACGTCCGATTTTTCAAATTCTTTCAAAACAGCACACTCGGCGGAAACAAGCGCATTGTAAAATGTTTCGTACTCGTCCTTATTCATGGGACAGTTGACGTAATCGCCGTCGCCTTTGCCGTAACGGTCTGCGGTAAAAGCCTTAGAGTAATCTATACTTGCCCCGTCTACAATAGGCGCTGCGGCGTCGTAGAAATGCAAACCGTCACCCAGAACCTCACTTAGCTTACCGCTCAAGCCTTCCATAGTCAGAGGACCGGTTGCGATAATCGTGTATTCGTCCTTGTCCCAATCGGAAACAAGCTCGTTTACGATTTCGATATTCTTGTCTTCCTTTATTCTTTCGGTAATTGCCGCACTGAACTTTTCTCTGTCGACGGCCAAGGCGCTTCCTGCCGGTACACGTACCGAATCGGCTATGGCGATAAGCTCGCAGCCGAGCGTCCTAAGCTCCTCTTTGAGTAAACCCGACGCCGTGGACAATCCGTCGCTTTTAAGAGAATTGCTACATACAAGCTCCCCGAACTTATCCGAAGAGTGAGCAGGTGATTTACATATCGGTTTACACTCGAACAAACGAACCTTACGATTTCTTTTGGACAATTGCAAAGCGGACTCGCATCCTGCAAGTCCGGCTCCGATTATATTTATTTTTTGAATATCAATGCTCACTCGGCAAGTTTTTCCTTAGGTTCTTTTTCGAGCTTATATTCGCAGTCACGGTTAGAACAACGAATAAAATCGCCGCTTTTCAAATGCTTTTCCACCAAGTATGCTCCGCATTCGGGACATTTCCCCTCGGCAATAGGATCGAACGAAGTGAAATTACAATCCGGGTAACCTGTGCAACCGTAAAAGGTCGCCTTTTTAGTTACAATCTTTTTCATCGGCTTACCGCACGTCGGACATTTACCGTAGTCTCCGCTGTCGTCGCTTGTCGTCGCAGGCTTTATGATGTTTTTTATATTCTTGCACTCGGGATAACCCGAGCATGCCAAAAAGTTACCGTATTTACCCTTACGGATAACCATGGGCTTTCCGCATTTATCGCAAATCTCGCCCGACTCGATAACTTCTTTTTGTCCGTTATCGCGACGGCTATCTATATTCTTTAACGAAATCGTATCGTCATCGAAATTCTCGGGTTGCGGTCTTACGTTACCGTCCGCTTCCTCTATCGGCTTGGTGTTTTTACACTTAGGATAATTTGGGCAAGCCAAAAACTTGCCGTACTTGCCGCTGCGAATGACCATATACGCTCCGCACTTATCGCATTTGACCGAGGAAACTTCGTCGGCAGCTTTAAGCGAAAAACTGTCACCCATGGCAGTCGAAATTTTTTCTTCGAAACCGTCGTAAAAATCCGCAACAACGTTCTGCCAAACTTTTCCGCCGAACTCTATATCGTCCAGCTTTTCTTCCATATTGGCGGTAAACTGCACGTCCATGATTTCCGGAAAATACTTGACAAGCATATCGGTAACGTCCTCACCGAGCTTTGTCGCAACCAAATACTTTCCGTCCTTTTCGATATAATTTCTGGTACCGAGCAAGGTAACTGTGGGCACGTAGGTAGCAGGTCTGCCGATTCCTTTTTCTTCCATGAGCTTAACAAGGCTCGCCTCGGTATAACGTGCAGGCGGCTTTGTATACTTTTGTTCGTACTTATGTTCTACAAGCTTCAGTACGTCACCCTCATTAATTTCGGGTAGCTTATCGGTTTGTTCTTCGTCCTCTTTGTTTTCGTCGACATAACTGC
>CAZBTB010000114.1:0-5354 GCA_964494605.1 uncultured Lachnospiraceae bacterium | reverse complement strand
GGCATATTTCCGACGCGGGATTTACGCCGTTTATTGAAGATATGTTTATCTCCGATGAAATAAAATTTGCTAAACCTTCGGCAGAGTTTGCAGAATACGTAAAGTCGCATATCACAGGATTTGAAAGCAAGTACGCCCTTTGGATAGGCGACAGCCTTACCTCCGATAAAAAATGTGCCGAACTTGCCTCTATAGACTTCATTCTATACGCACCAAACAGCGCCCCATCCCATTACCATGAGGCAACTGCGAAAGGTTATAATGAAATACTCGAACTCATTAAGCAAACTTAAATTTGAGGCAATTAAATGAAAATTACTGTCATTAACGGCACGGAAAAGCACGGCATAACCTATAAATTAAAAGAACTGTTTTTAGAGCCGTTTAAATCTGTTGCCGAGATAACTGAATACTATCTGCCTAAAGACTGCCCCTCTTTTTGTGCAGGCTGTACAAGCTGTTTTATGAATGGCGAGAATACTTGTAAAGATTATTTATACGTAAGTGCAATTGAAAAATCGCTTTTGGGTGCTGATTTAATCGTTATGACCTCCCCCGCCTACGTTATGCATACTACGGGAGCAATGAAGGCTCTGCTTGACCATTTCGGATATCGTTGGATGCCGCATAGACCTGCTCCCGAAATGTTCGGGAAGCGTGCCGTAATCATTACCCAATGTATCGGCTCAGGCGCGAAATCTACAGCACAAGATATTAAGCACAGTTTATCTTGGTGGGGAATATCAAAAATAGATGTATTCAGCGGTGCGCTTATGGGGGATATTATTTGGGATAAGCTTTCTGAAAAGAAGCGTAAAAGCCTTACAAATAATATAAATAAACTTGCTCGTAAATTCGCAAAAATCAATTATGCAAAGTCTGCAAATACAAAACTTATAACAAAAATCAAATTCAAGTTTTGCCGCTTAATCCAAAAGAAAGTGCAAAAAAACGGGATGGGCGGGCTTGACTGCAAATATTGGCAGGAGCACGGTTGGCTTGATAAAAATCGCCCGTGGAAAAGAAAATAATTTGATTTACTTACTATTGTGTCGCTATTTCAAAGCCCCGCAAAACTGCGGGGCTTTGTGAATTAATGATTATTTTTTGTTACCGGCGTTGGTGCGGCGTTTTTTAATGATAACAAACGCAGCAACTCCGCCTGCTACGACTACAACCGCAATTACAACCAAAGTAATAATCAATGCCGTATTATTATTGTCTGCGGGGTCGGAGCCTGTTTCGATACCGGGATTGCCGGGTTTTTCGGTTTCGGGTTTTTCACGGACAGGCGCGGTCGGTCTCCGAGGCTGATCTTCCACCGGTACGTACACCTTGACGGGAGTAACGGCTTTGATGTTTTCGTAACGCAGAGCCGCGGCATCGGCGATATACTGAATTTCGACCGCGTTGTTGGTGGCAAGTTCTGCATAAGAAAGGGTAAGAGCGTCGCCGTTGACCTTGCTCGTAATATCAACATCGTTGAGGGTTACTCTGTAAATCTGATAACCGCTGTCGGGAGTGATGGCAAACGATACGGTTTGCCCCTCTTTAACGGTTTTTACTTCGTGATCTTCAATCGAAAGCTTGCCGCCTCTGCCGTCGACGGCGGCGTAGATATATTTATCGGAAGAAGCCTTGGAGGCATCGACAACCGCAATCATATACGGCGAGAAGTTGTTGACCGTAGCTACAATACCCAACTTGGTGACGACGCAGGGGATTTCCTCGATTTCGTATTTTTCGTCTCCGATATGCTTTCTGTGATAGATCTTGAATACTACGCCTTCGTCTTCGGGACCGTATCCCTCGGGGAAACCCAGCGAGATTTTGACGTGACTTCCGTCGGGAATTTTCGAGAAGCTGGTGCAAGTCTGCAAATCTATGTCGTAGGTCTCGCACGCTTTAATGTCTTGGCTTGTTACGCCTAAATCCTTGTCAATGGATTCAAGCATTGCGTTTTCGGTTTCTTTCGGCACGTTTTCGACGACAAGCATCATCTGGCTGGCGTTGGTGGTGAAGAGGTTACCGTTCTCGTCCTCGAATTGCGTTTCGGCAAGGTTGGTGTCGCTTACAAGCTGCGGGAAAGCGCAGCAATCGATCCAAAGTCTGCCGCCGCCTAAAATCAGTGGGCAAGCCATGCACCATCTCGAGAAGCAGTAATGAACGGCGTTTGGCGCCTTATCCGAAACGAAAGTAGTTACGCCGTCTGCCTTGACTCTTGGGAGCTTCGAGCCTATGTTATCGAAGTAGAAAGAATACATCAGACGGTTGTGTTCGAACATCAGGCTGGGTTTGAATCTGAAGCTCAGCGTATGGTTGTCTTCCGAAATTTTAACCAAGCTACCGTCTTCGAAGGGTACGAACATTGCGTATTTTTCTATGTTGTTCTGTCCGAATTTGGAAGTAAAATGTACGCTTATGGGCTTTTCCGGGTCGATAGGTCCCAAGGGTTCGTCATAAGTAACGTCAATTTTGAATGCATATTTGTCCGCCATGATGCTGGTGCCGGGTTGAACCATCCAGTCATAAATCATCTGCGTTCTGGTAAGGTCAAGCGAAGACTTTACTACGTAAGGTGCGGCAACGTAACTCATGAAAGCCTTATTCTCCAGTATTTCGGTAGAATAGACGGCATACTCGCCGATATCGATATTTTCGGGATTGTACATCGATGGTTTATGGAAGTAGTCATACCATTTCATATCGGGTTCGATATCTTTTACAACCGCGTACTGCGTATATAAAACGTACGTATTGTGGAAAATCTTAGTTTCAGTCCCGCTATCTTCAAACAGCCCCGGCTGGTCTTCATAGTTCATTACGTTGTACACATCGTTCCAATAAGACCAGATTAAATCACCTTTTTCATAACCTTCGAGGTTTTCGGCTTCTTCTTCGTTGACATAATGCGCCTGACGGTAGACAAGACGCAAGCCGTCTTCGTCGAAAAGCTTTTGTGCGCCTTTATCGTTTACGCTTATCGTTTCATACAATGCCGTCACGTCGTCTTGACTGAGCGCGTCGTCATAATTCTCGTTAACGTATTTTTTCGTTACCATTATTCCGCCGGACATTACTGTTGAGCCGTAGTTCTTGACTGCAAGCGAAGGATAGGGCATTTCGTAATTGGAAGTGGAAATTACGGGGTCGGGGAGATGGTTCTGGGAAGCCGCGAAAGCCGCCATATTGACGTAAGTGCTCTTGTTGACTCTGCTGCTGTTCCAGGTTACGTCAAACGCGTACCACGCACCGTCGACTTCGTCGGAAAGAGTAGCAACGGCTTGCTCATCGAGGGGGTCTGCCGTCGCGGAATTCGAGTACCAGACGTAGTTCCAAGCGTGAGCCTCGCCGTTATCGGCGGAAGACGTGCCGTCGGTGCTTACGGCAATACTTGTTCCGCCTATGACGATGCAGGGAATGCCGAGTTTATCCATTACCGCCTTAAATGCGAACGAGTAGCCGTAACAAACGCTTTCGCCGCTTTCACCGACAAGGAGCGCGCCGTAAGCGTTCTGAGCATAGGGTTTGTTGTGTGAACCCGTTGCGCTGTAATTGGTGTAAGCTTCCTCGTCGTATTTGGTATGTGAAGCAATATAATAGTTTGCCCATTCCGCTAACAGTACTTCTTCGGCGGTGCCGTATGTATCTTTTGCGGCTTCGGTTCTGGCGTACTGCGCGATTTCGTCTACCTTGGCGTTGAAAGCCGTGATAGCGGAGTTGACTTCAGCTTCGGAAGCGAAGCCTCCGTCTAAATAACAGTTTGCCTCTCTGCCGCAGTCGATATATGCGACGTAATCGTCGTCTATGCGACCTGCGCTGAGCGTCAGCTTATAAATATCGATATAGAACAATTCGGGGTGATCGTAAAAGTACGAATCGCGCGCCGCACTGAACGCCTTTGGAACCGTTAGGTTTCCGCCGCTAACCCAACTCGCAATTTCTGCGGAAGTCACTATGTCTTTGAGGTCATACTCAACGACGCCGTCTTTAAAATCACCGGACTTGTTCAATTCGTCGAGAACCTCATAGAATTTCTTGGCGAGGGTATATTCTTTTCCTTCGGCATCCGTAAGATTATTGTAATAATATACGGAAGATGAGACAGTATTATCTTCTGCAAATGCCGGTTTTTCATTATTAACGATAAGCAGACTTGCCACCGCCATCATGAAGAGGGCACAGATTGCAACTAAACTTGCAATCAAGTTGCGTTTTGTTTTCGAATTCATTTATACCTCCTGAATTGAAAAGATTACTTTAAATAATTATACATTAAATTGAGTGTTCGTGCAATTGTTTTTATAAAATTTTGAATAAAATAATATTGTTTGTTTTAGTACGGAAGCGCTAAAAAATCCCACTCGCAGTTGCGAATGGGATTTAAAATGTTCGTTGAAAGAATATTTATTTTCTCATAGACGATCCGAAAAAGCCTTTGAAAACAGATTTACTTTCACTGACCGATACAAAAGCTTTTTCATCCATAGTATCGATAATCGTTCTGAGCTGTTTTAATTTATCACTGTTGGTTTCTACAAAAATCATATAGGTTTCGGTATTGTTGTTAGCGCCTTTTGCGGTAATAATCGTCTGACCGTAACCCTTTTCTTTTAATTCTTTAACAATGTCGTCGTTTTTACTGCTTAGAACTATCTGGACGTGAATTTTGGATTTAACGAATTTTTTTGAAAGCATGCCGCCTAGCAGAGTCCCGAGTGCAAAACCGAGAGAGTAGGCAATGGCAAGAACGATAGTATCGACTACGGGGTTGGAAATGGCGTAGTCGAGAGCCGCCTTAACGATCATAAACCAAAAGAAAGCTTCTACAAAACCGATAGGCGCGGCAAATTGCGGCTTGTTCTTTACGGTAAAAACCGTTCGAATAGAAGCAAGACTCATGTCAACCGTTCGACCTAAAATAACAATAAAAAATACCAATACCAAATCAAGTTGTGTTCCGAAAAACATAATAACTTTTCCTTTTTAAAAAATTTTCGACGAATATAGTTATTATACATGTAAAATATAAAAAAGTAAAGGGGAAAACGCTTTTTCGTTCGGATTGGGGATATATTTATATAAAAAGAGAAAATAATTCTAGACTTTTTTTGAATGTTGTGATTTAATATTAATAGCGTTATCTTATACATAGGGAGTGAATATGATTAAGGTTCTGGCGGTCGGCAACAGCTTTTCTCAAGACGCTACGGCATATATCGAGATGTTGAGCGACGAGATTTATGTTCGGAATTTATATATCGGCGGATGTAGCTTGGAGCGTCACGTGAATAATTCGTTCGGCGGCAATGAAGCATACGAGTATCAGCACAACGGCGAACGCTGTATAAACC
>CAZBTB010000113.1:0-5389 GCA_964494605.1 uncultured Lachnospiraceae bacterium | reverse complement strand
AGTCCCCGACGACGTCAGAAAGCTCGCAGACGAACGCTTCGAGGCGAGAAAGGCAAAGAATTGGGCGGAAAGCGACCGCCTGCGCGACGAGCTCAGTAAGCTCGGCTATGCCGTACTTGATTCCAAAGACGGCTACACACTGGAGAAAAAATAACCGATTATATGAATACCGTTTTGTTTGCCGTAACGCCTTTGGAAATTACCGCGCAGGTGTTCGGCTATGCCGCTTTGGCATTTACTTTTATTGGGTTTTCGAGCAAAAAACGCACATTGATTCTGCTTTTCAGGATAATAACCTCTGCGTGTTGGCTGGTGCATTTTCCTCTGCTCGGAGCTTACACGGTGTGCGTAGCCAACGGAATAGCCATACTGCGCGAGCTGCTCTTTTTCAACTCCGATAAAAAATGGACAAGACACAAGGCTTGGCTTATAGGCTTTATATGTGCGTACATACTTTCAACCGCTCTGTTGTGGGAAGGAATCGCATCGATATTTTCGCTCATTGCCGCAACCTGCGACTGTCTTGCCGTCTATTCCAAAAAGACAATAACAATGCGCACAATCTTTATCATCGGATTACCGTTCTGGATAGTGTACTGCATTATAATGCAGTCTGTCTCCGGCATAATAGCCAACTCCGTCGCGCTTGCCATAACTATAGTAATGTTCATATACGAAATGATAATGCTCAAAAAAGCAAAACGCCTGACCGCCCAGCCCGAAGCTACCGAAGTAAGTTCGGAAGAAGTGTTGTAAAATTCAATAGGTGAAATGACTTTTTTCAATAGGTGGAGATTCCTCCGCTACGCGTTCGGAATGACAATGATAGCCCATGCACTGTAATGTCATTTCGAACGAAGTGAGAAATCTCCACCGCTTAAAAATATAAGATTGAGATTCCTCGTCGGCTTGCGCCTCGCTCGGAATGACAACAGCAGCCTATGCACTGTAATGTCATTTCGAACAAAGTGAGAAATCTCCACCGCTTAAAAATATAAAGTTGAGATTCCTCGTCGGCTTGCGCCTCGCTCGGAATGACAACAGCAGCCCATGCACTGTAATGTCATTTCGAACAAAGTGAGAAATCTCCACCTTATTAAATCTCCACCTTCTAAAAATTCAAAAGGACTGTACAACACCGTACAGCCCTTTTTATAAGGAAGAAAAAATGAAAAAGCAAATTAAACGGTTACTTCAACCGACATGGGTTCGCCGTTGCGGATAATATTAAGTGTAATCGTATCGCCTGCATTTGCGTAAAGCATAACGTCGGACGGTTGATAAGTGCGGGTTATTTCAGTTGTTTTGCCGCTTACGGTTATACTTTTAATAATATCGTCCGACATAAGCTTACCTGTCGCCGCGCCCGTTTCGGACACTGTATCGACGGCGACTGATTGAACTATTGAGGTAAGTCCCGTGCTCGAATCATAAACCGCACTGCTCGCCGCTGCTTTAACCGTTACTCCCAAAACACGCTTGTCGAATGTTCCGTCGTTTCTGAGGATATTGCGTGCAACACCAACTGCAACGTTAGCCGGCAAGGCATAGGAAATATTTTCGATACTCGACGAGGATGCCTTTGCGTTTACAATGCCGATAAGCTCGCCCCTGCCGTTATATAGTCCGCCGCCGCTGTTTCCGCCGTTAATGCCCGTATCTACGCGCATAACTCTAAACGCGACCGAACCGTTGCCGTTAAGCGCAGTCATTGTTATGTACTCCGAGTCCACGCTGAGAGTACCCGTCGTTGCCGAAAAGCCGTAGCCTTCGGGATTGCCGACGGCTATTGCGGAGCTACCGAGCGCAATGTTGTCCGAGTCGGCAACTGTAACCGCCCTATAGTCACTATCGCGGTAAATATCCGAGCCGGTGATTTTAATAACGGCAATATCGTTATCCATCGAGCCGCCTACAAACTCGGCTGTAATTGTCCTCGATTCAAGCGTGGACGTGTTGAGACTGTCCGCCGCATCGGTCATTCCGTAAAGCTCAACGCCTATATACTCGGCAATACCGTTTGCACTTGTTGCGCTCGATTCGTAAATTACGTGGTAATTGGTAATGATGTAAGCGTCGCCGTTCTGCTTATCGTCGCTGAACACTACGCCTGCGCCTGCCGACCAAGCAGTCGAAGTAGTCGTAGCTCCCCACCAACCCGTTTGTTGACGGACGGTGAACTTGGTGTAAATTATAACCGAAGACATCATAGCCTTGTTGACGGCGTAAGCATTGCCGCTTATACCCACCGCCCCCGCTGCGCTGTCGTACGTTTCCAAAAAGTCAATAAAGCTACCCTCGTAGCCGTCAGCCTTGGCTTTTTCGTACCAATCGTATATGTAATCCGCCGCATCAATGCCTTTCTGCCCGTCCAATCCGTCGGTGCCGTTGCGCCCGTCCTTGCCGTTGAGGCTGGCGAGCCACTCGGCTTCGGTGCCCACAAACCCGTTAGCTACGGCAATCTCGTAAGCCGATTTGCCGTCGGTGCCGTTGCAACCGAACATAGGCAAACACATGACACACACGCAAAGAATAAGCGTAATAATTTCGACAATTCGTTTTTTCATAAAAACCTGCCTTTTAAGTTAACATTACGTTAAATTTAGTATAAATCAGTATTGTGTAAATTATATAATAACCGTGGGAAAAGTGCGTAAATCCGCCTGTTTTTTGACTGCCGACGGATAGTCGCCGTACAGCTTTTTGAAAGTTTTGGTAAAATACGACATATTTTCAAACCCGCAAAGCCGTGCCGCTTCGGATACGTTCAAGCCCGACACGATGCACTCCGCCGCTCGCAAAACCCTGTACTCGTTGATAAACTCGACCACGGTTTTGCCCGTTGCCCGTTTAAACTCACGGGACAAAGTGAATTTATCGGTCAAAACAGCTTTAGCCAACATATCGAGCGTGATCCTTCGCCCGTAATTCTCGCGTATAAACTCTATCGCGGTTTTAGCGTTTTCGTAAGTCCGCTCTTTTACCGAAGTCACAGATTTTTTAACCGCGTATCGTTCGCACAGCTCGGTCAGAATTTCGATAACCGCCGCATAAAGCTTGGCAGTCTTAAATTCGGCGGACGAGTTTAGAATCTCTTTCAGGCGTTTGAACTTTCCGAATATCTCGGCGTCCTTTACCGCTGTATCGAAATCCAGCGCGGCGAAGTCGATGCCTATCGCTTTAAATAACTCAGTACCGACAATAAGGCAGGAATACTCTATTTCCGTGTCAGTGTCGGTGTAATGGATAATATCCGAACCTATGACGGCAATATCGCCCGCCTCGACCGTATAGCTTGTACCGTCCGCAATGACCGTACCGCTTCCGAACGTCACAAACTGTACCTCGAGATTTTCGTGCCAGTTGTATTCACCCGTCAAGTTTTTGGGCGTGCGTTTAACGTCAAACAGTCCGAACGGCAGACCGCCCACAAAAGTTGTATATTGTTCGTGTCTGAATCCTAACATAATTTTCGTTTTTGCAAGATAGTGTTATTTTTGCCCAATATCCGACCTTGACATAGACGTATACGAGCATTATACTATTAGTATATACGAAAAACCGAAAATACACAAGCAAAAAGTGAGTAAACCCGATTGAAAATTTTAAGCTACATATTCGGCTGCGGCGCAATGATATCGCTGTTTTGCCTGTATCAGCAAAAGGAGCGCAAACGCCTGCTTACAGCCAAACTGTCGGCAGACGTTTGTTGGGTTTTCCATTATTTATTCTTAGGCGCATACGGCGGAATGATCCCAAATTTCGTGGGAATCTTCCGCGAGCTTGTGTTTGTCCGCCGTGACAAAGACAAGTGGGCGAACTCCGTATTTTTCCCGATAGCGTTTATTATTCTTAACTGGGGTTTGGGTGCGCTCACCTTCCGCTCGCCCATAAACATCCTGCCCATTGTCGCGTCGACTTTCGTGACGGTTGCGCTGTGGTGTAACAAGCCCGTAATCACAAAGCTTATATCTCTGCCCGTTTCGCTCACTTTTTTGGTTTACGACTGTTTTGTAAGCTCGTGGATAGGCGTTTTTAACGAATCGCTGTCCGTTTTATCAATAGTCATTTATTTTGTAAAATATAAGTTAGGAGGTAGAAAAATGAAAAGTATCTTTACGAAAGACGTTGCTACGGATAAACCGCACGTCATCATCGAAGGCAAGCCGATAGAAAACCCGTCGGCAGTGCTTACCACGGACGTAAGCGCCGAAGTCAAGGCAAAGGGCGACGCGTTTGCCCGGGAAATAACCGAACGGTTTGTGTCCGATTTCGAAAAAGCGGGCACCGACAAAATGGCGCACGTTTCGACGTTTACGGTAATCGACGGCATAGTATACACGACTTATTACGCCAACACGGGCGCACACGTCGAGACCCCCGACCAGCAAACCGCGCGGCTTGTGTACTGCCCTGTCGCCACCCCTGCCGACAAGACTTTTATAGACATAATGTCTGCGGGCGATACGCTCGAGGGAATGACCGTAACCAAGGTTTACGACACGATTTTAATGCAGAAAGACGGCGGCACGCTGTACGTTATGTGGACAGCCGAAGCGGGCGGCAACTACTACCGCTTTTACCGCACGTTCGACGTTGCAAATAAAACCTTAAGCGAAGTAAAGGTCAACCGCTTTAAGGTGGGCGAAATCACAAACGATTTTTCGACGAGCGGAATTCAGAACGCTCTTGCCGCAAACGGATTGGGCTATAAGAAAATGTACTCGGATATAGGCATTATGCAAAAGCTGACATCGCGCGTCGAGAACGGCGAAACCTATTACTACACGGGCGCATACAGCGGTGATTTTACCTGTGTAATCAAGAGCCGCGACCTTATCACGTGGGAGTACGTTTCAGCGCCCGACTTTATAAATTTCTCCAAATGGGAAAACGCGACGTTTGTTCTGGGCGACAAGTGTTACTATTTCGTCCGTCAGCAGGACGAGTGCCGCGGCGGCTTTTTGACCGTACTCGACCTTAACTCCGGCAAATGGGAAACGCCGGTGCTTATCGACGACTGTCAGTCGAGGAGCGATTTTATCCTCTACCACGACAAGCTTTATTTATTCCATGCGCCCGTCGACCGCGAACATATAGGCATTGTCGAAGTTGATACCGACGATATTTCAAAAAGCCGGATAATCCTGCAAGCCAAAATGCACTCGAGCTGTTTTTATCCGTTTATTCAGTATTTTTCGGGCGACGAGCTTGCAATGTCTTACACCGTAAACCGCGAGCATATTCGGTTAGCCGAGTTTACTCTCGGTAAGTACACAGACTGACGCTAAAAGCCCATTTCGGACAGTTCGGCGCAAATCCGAAGGTAAAAGCCGTATATACGCTCTTTCTTCTTTTTCTTAGCCATAAAGTCTACGATTTCGGAGTG
>CAZBTB010000112.1:0-5422 GCA_964494605.1 uncultured Lachnospiraceae bacterium | reverse complement strand
TTTCCTCGGTAGCTTCGGGAACTTCCTCGGTAGCTTCGCTTTCGGTTGTTACTGCTTCAGCCGTTTCTTCGTGCTGTTCGGCAGGTTCTTCCGATGTCGGCTCTTCGGTAACTTCTTTTGCTTGTTCCGGAGCGACCTCTGTGGATTCGACTTCTTTAAAGTCTACTGTGTCGTCAAAGCTTTCGAATGCGTCAACCGAATCTTCTAGATTCTCATTAGCGTTGTTTTTCTCTGCGGCTTTTTCGTTGTCCTCAACGAAGCGTCTGTCGTAAGAAGCAGTCTTTTTGACGTTGGGTTTCTTGGGCCTGTTTTCGATGCGCTTTCTTATAAACGAACCGACAATTGCAATTACTACCGCAACGGCGAGTAGGATAGAGGGGATTAGCCACCACTGAAGTTCACCGTTGTTTGCGGGCGTCTCGTCCTCGCCATCGGTATCATCAGGTGTCTCTTCGGCGGGCGCGGACATATCAACGCGCATTGCGTAAGATCCGATCAAGGTTTCTTCGTCCTTAAGGTCTTTGACGATTTCGTCGTAATCGAGGTTGGACATGCTCTCGAGCGTAATGTCGTTTAAGAACAACCAACCGGTCGTTACTTGGTTGGGCAATTCCGAACCGCCCAAGCCGAGGATAATTGCGACGTTTGTCTGCGAAGAGGAGGTTTTGATGTAGAACGTGTAAGTTCTGTACATCTCGTTGTCCGCAATCGTATCGTCCTCGTTGGTTTCCTTTGCCGTGCTCTTAAAGTCGAAACGGTAATCGCCTGTCGAGAGTTTGACGTATGCGCCCACTGCGGAGTCGCTGTTGCGATACTTCTCGGGGATACGCGTCTTAACCGATACCGTTAATTTATAATAGCTGTCGGCTGCAAGACTGTAGGTGTTGTCCAGCATGAGAGTGGAGTAGGTAGCTTCCACGTTCTGAAGCATTACTGCGTATTGTTTGCCTTTGTTGTCAAAGCCGGCAGGAATACTTGCGTCGCTGCTCGAATTGTTTTCGCGGCTCGTTGCGTCGATGATTCCGTAGTTGACTTTGCCGCTGCCTTTGGTCAGAATCCAGTTAAAAGGAGTTTTGACATTGCTGTCGTCGTAAGAATCAAACAACGTGAAGTCCTCTGTGCCGAGGTTTACGGTGGCAAACGAAATGCCCTCGCGTGCCGCCTTGTTTACGCGAAGCAGCTTGTAACTTTCGGCTTTGTCGTTAAACTCGTTTGCGGCTTCGACACTATCCGAATTAACGTCGGTTAAGCTGACCTCGGTAAAGTAAACGGTACCCGAAGCGAGCTTTTTGGCATTTTGTTCGCGGTCGGTCATACCCAGCCACAGCTCTACGGACAGGCTCTTTTCAGCTTCGCCGCCTTTAATATAGAAGGTATGCGTGCCGCTTTTTGTTATCTTCTCGATAGTTGCGACGACTTTACTGTCGTTCTTTAACACAAGGTTAGCACCGTAACCGTCAAGTCCGTCGGCAATCAGCGTAACGTCAAGTTTTTTGTAAGCACCCGACGCAACGGTGAAGTCCTCGCTCGTATAGTTGAAAGCAGTGGGAGTAGAAGAGGAAAGCTTTAAGACGTTTCCGAAATCCTTGCTCGCCGAGCCTATGAGCGAACCCACTTCTTCGAACGGAACAAGACCCGCAACGACGTTTTCGGTATCGACGGCGACTTTTGAATAATTCGATCCGCTTACTTCGTCTGTAGTGGTAAAAGTCCAGTTGGCGGGAGTGAGCGGTGTTACAAGCTTGCCGTTTTCATATTTAAGTTCCTCGTAGGAACCAACCGTATTAAACGCACCGTTGTTGATGCCCGTAGAGTCGGGAATCGTGTCGATAGTAACCGATTTATTGCCGTTTTCGTGGTTCTCTTCGTACTCGGAGGGAGTAATCTTTTGGATTTTTACCTCGTCGAACATTGCAACGCCCTTGGACCGGTTGTCCTCGTTGCCGAGCGAGAGATAGAGTTTAGCGGTATAATCGGCAAAGTCCGAACCTTTTACGTAAATCGCAAGCTCGTTCCAACCGTTGTGATTGAAGTTTTCCTTTGAAAGCGACAGAGACGAAGTAACGTCGTCGGTAAAGTCCGCCGCGCTGTCCTTGGCTTTGTAGCGCAACGTTGCGCTTACACCGTTGCCGCCCTCGACCTTGTCGGAGTTGTACCATGCGCTCAGGCGGTAGTAGGCAAAGCGGTCGACGGTGAATTCTTTGGACTCGAAGCCGCCGTACGCTTCCTCGAATTTCTTTGTAGTTGTGTTGTAAGTGGAAACAATGGCTATTTTGTCGGTTTTTCCGTTTTCGAAAGCGGGTAGAATTTGTTTTTCGACGCCGAAACGGTTATTCTCGTAGATTGCGTCGTTGGCTGCGTCGATGATTTCCATCTTGGCGTTGACCGAACCGAGGACGTTACCGAACTCGTTGATTCCGTTTTCGAAGTTTCCGCCGGGCAGATACTCGCTCTTGGAGAATCCGTCGAACACGGCTTTGCGCGCGTCGGGCGTGGTTTCGGAAAGTCCCTCTGTCTGCTCGTAGTAGAGCTTGGAGGAGAGCTGAGTGGCGGTAATGTTGTCAAACATTGCGTAACCGTAGCTCAGTCCGCCTTCGAGCGGATAGCCGAGCGCAAGTGTAAGAGAAGCGGAAACCGAACCGAAGTCGGGGGTTTCGACGTACATCGTATACTCGAACCAACCGTTGAGCCCCTCCGATTGGTTAGCGATTTCGGAAGTTCTGATTCCGAAAAAGCCGATCGGATCTTCGCCGAGACCGTTGAGGTAAATGGCTGCGCCGCCGTTAAGCTTGATTTCGCCCGTTTTGACCCATGCGCTGAATCTGTAGTAGGAGTTGGGCTCAAGTGTGAAAGTATCCGAAGTGTAGCCGTAAGCGGTTTCGGTATTGTTTGCATTTATAAGCAAAACGTTTCTGTTGGTGTCTTTGAAGCGATTGTCTTTACCGAAAGGCGAATCGGGAGCGGTTTTACCGAACTCGGTGTACTGGTCGAGCTTGTAGCTGTCCTTATTGTCGCCGTAGGTATTGAGCGCCATAACGCCGCTTTTGACCGAATCTGCGTTTGCCGCTTCGTTGGCTTTGCTGCCCGTCCAATTGTTGGGTGCGGGTATATCGCCGCTTCCCGTGTTGGCGAACTGCGAGTTTGCAATCTCTAGCGTCTCGTGCCAGCTGACGTAATCTGCGTCCTCGGCGCGCGCTCTTGTTAAAGGATAGCCCGCGCATAACGTGAGCGCGAGAATAACCGCAAGCAAAATCGCGATGACATAAGTTGAGCGTTTCTTGGTGGTAATAGCTTGTTTCATGTTTCACACCTTTATAGATAATTAACTGTTTGGAATTGCGAGTACGGCTTGTACTATATACTCACATTGTATTATTATATAATAATATAGGGTTTTTGGCAATCGTTTTACCTGAGTTTTCCAAATAAAGTTACAAAAATCGGTAAACGACCGCGTGCATTTGCGATACGGTGGTATTTTGTGTAAATTTCGGTTAAACTATTATCGTATGAAAAAGTTTCTTCAAAAAGTATTGGTTGTCATATCTTCCGCGGCTGTGGGATTCGTCAACGGTTTTTTCGGCGGCGGAGGAGGGATGCTGCTTGTCCCGCTCCTGGAAAAGGTCATGAAATGCCCCGTTAAAAAATCTCACGCTACGGCGATCGCAATAATCCTGCCCATAAGCATAGCGGGAGCAATAACCTATATAATAAACGGTTTTTTCGAGCTTTCTCCCGTGCTGAGTGTGTCCGGCGGCTGTATAGCGGGCGGAATAGCCGGTGCGCTTTTGCTCAAAAAGCTCCCTTCCGACATTATCGCATTGGTGTTTGCGGTGATGATGATAGGAGTGGGGATTAAGCTGACGTTCTTTTAGGGGATACATTTATCATGTGGAAAATCATTTTATTTATTATTATAGGCATAGTGGGCGGACTTATCGGCGGCATGGGTATGGGCGGCGGAACGTTTTTGATTCCGCTTTTGACGCTGTTTACGGGAACCGATCAGCATTTGGCGCAGGCGGTGAACCTTATTGCGTTTATTCCCATGTCGCTTATTGCTCTCGGTATTCATATCAAAAATAAGCTTGTCGAGTTCAAACACGTTTTGATAACGGCAATTCCGGCAGTAGCGTCGAGCGTCCTCGCATCAATACTAAGCCGTAACGTTGAGGGTGCGAGCTTAAGCAAATATTTCGGGATATTTTTGACGGTGCTCGGGGTGTATCAGCTGGTTTGTGCGATTGTGACGTTTGTCAAAAACCGTAAAAAGTCGAAAAAAACGGAAAATGCGCCCGAAGAAACGCCCGAAACGCAATTTAGCAAGTGATTTCGCCGCTATCTTGTTTACAAATTTTTCCGTTTATGGTATACTGAATATTATATTCGGATAATCCGAAAAAATTTATCGGATAATCCGAACGACAATCTCCACGGAGGTAAGGTTTTGCAGAATATTTTCAAGGGCGGCATACATCCGAAGGGCATGAAGGAACTGACCGAATCGGTCGCGGTTACCGAAATGCCTGCGCCCGATACGGTTTATATTTCGCTGTCGCAGCATATCGGCAAGCCCGCCAAAGCCGTCGTGTCGGCAGGCGATAAGGTAAAACGCGGTATGCTCATAGCGCAGTCCGACGGAGCAATAAGCGCGAATATTTACTCGTCGGTTTCGGGTACCGTAAAAGCCGTTGAGCTCAGACCCACGCCCGGCGGCAAGGCGGAGCATATCGTCATCGAAAACGACCGCGAGGACGAAGAGATTAAGCTTGAGCCTATGGACAATCCCACGGCGGAGCAGATAGTAAACCGATTGGTTACGGCAGGCGTCGTCGGTATGGGCGGCGCGGGATTCCCTACGGGCGTAAAGTTCGGGGCTAAGGGCGTGGACACGCTTATTATAAACGCGGCTGAATGCGAGCCGTACATAACCTGCGACGCTCGCATAATGACCGATTACACGCGCGAATTTTTTGAAGGCGTGCGCTTATTGTACAAGGCTTTGGGCTTAAGTAAAGCGTACGTCGGAATAGAGGATAACAAACAACCCGTAATTGATTTGTTGAGAACAAAACTCGGCGAGACAAACGCCGATGATATTGTCGTTTGTCCGCTTAAAACCAAGTATCCGCAGGGTGCGGAAAAGCAGCTTATTTACGGAGTCACGGGGAGAAAGGTTCCGCTCGGCGGACTGCCTTCCGCGGTCGGCGTCGTGGTGTCCAATGTTCACACCGCGCTGTCTGCTTATTATGCGGTGGAAGAGGGTACGCCGCTATTCAAGCGTATCATGACGGTAACGGGATTAGGCATAAAAGAACCCAAAAATATCTGGGTGTACAACGGCACTCTTTATAACGACGTAATAGGGAATGGTCTTCTGATAATAAGTCAAGGAATCACTCCAAAGGAATCCCGGCAATGG
>CAZBTB010000111.1:0-5472 GCA_964494605.1 uncultured Lachnospiraceae bacterium | reverse complement strand
TAACGCCTCGATAATCATTTCGGCGTGCAGATAGTGCGGCGTGCAGACGTGAACGGCGTCGGGCTTGACCTCGTCTAGCATTTTGATATAATCTTCGTAAATAGCTACGTTCAGTTCATTGTTCTTCGCGCACTCTTCGGCACGCGATCTGTCTATATCGCACAGCGCGACGATATTCTCTCCCAAGCTCTTTAAGGCGCCGACGTGTACGGGGCCTATAGCTCCCAACCCGATAACTGCAACTTTCATAGAATTTCTCCCACTTTGTTTATTAGTTTCTTCTTTTCCGCCGAAAACTCTCTTTCGCCAATGCCCGAACAGGTAGAACGCGAGCGATACGAGCGCGCCGATCACCCAACCGACGGGCCAGCTCCACCAAATGCCCACGTAGGTATCGAATGCGTAAGCAAAGATATACGAGAATCCCACGCGGATCACAAGGTCCGCCATGGTAGACGCGATAAAGCCCGTCATTGCTCCCACGCCCTTTATGACCGCATCGGTGATAAACTTGAACATCGCCGTGAAATAAAACGGCGTAAGCACCAAAAGCAATACCCTGCCTATCTCTATGACCTCTTCGGATGACTCTCCCTCCATAAACAGCGACAGAAGCTGGGGCGAGAATATCATGATAACAGGCACGATAACCGAAGTGAGCACGGCAATCATGAGTAGCGCCCACCTCGTGCCCGATTTTATTCGCTCTGGCTGATGTGCGCCGTGGTTCTGACTGACGTAAATACTAAGGGCGTTGCCCACTGTAACAAGCAGCGTAATTGCAAACGTGTTGATTTTGATTGCCGCGCCGTAGCCTGCCACAACGTTGGTGCCGTAGCTGTTGACAAGCCCCTGAATCATGAGCTGACCAATGGAAACGGTGGACGACTGCACAACGCTGGGCACGCCTATGATCATGACTTCCTTAAACACCGCAAAGCTGAACCGCTTATAATCCTTTCTGCCGAAAAAATACGTGCCGAACGACTTGACCGTTTTACCGAGCTTTTCGGAAAATTTCCGCTTTTGTACCGAGCCGCCCGCGCTCTTAAGCATTTCGTCGGTTGTGCTGTTCTCGATATTGCTTAAGACATACCACAGCACAATGACCGACCCTAAGCACGCAATACCCTGCGCAATGACCGTTGCGAGCGACAAGCTCCACACCCCCATTCCGCATACTTTAATAAAGATTATATCGAGCGCAATATTGAACAATGTGGAGAATATAAGGAAGAACAGCGGGATATTGGAGTTGCCGAGCGACTGGAACGTCGCACTGCACGAGTTATAAATAAAAATAAAAACAAGCCCCAGCACGTAGTACGCAAGATATTCGCCCGCGTCCTTCATGATTTTATCGGGAGTATTCAATAATCTTAAGAGCGGGCTTGCCGAAAAATAACCCGCAACCGTACACACCGCCGCAATGATCGCGAACGAAATAAACGCCGTCGACACCGCGCTTTTCAGCCGTCCGTAAGCCTTCTCTCCGTAAATGCGACTGCACACAACCGAACACCCGACGCTCAACCCCGTGCCTATAGCCATAAATATCATGGTAATAGGATAGGACGCACTTACCGCCGCAAGCGCGTCGGTCCCGAGGAGCTTGCCCGCAATCATGCTGTCGGCTATATTGTAAAGCTGCTGAAAACTCACCGACAGTATCATCGGTAGCGTAAACAGTATCAACACCTTTAAGGGCGCGCCCTTGCTCATGTCCTTCGTGTTAGCCATACAGTGTTTATTCTATCACTTTATTTGATTTTTGTTAAGTATTTATGTAAAAAAATTTTCTTCTATTTCAAAATTAATTTGTCTTTTATTTTATTAAGTTTCGGAACATTCTCATTTGTCAGCTCTTGCTCGGTTAAACCGATAAGCGGCAAAAGCTCGGATAGCGTTATTATTTTAACCTTGTTGTTATGCGCGATTCGGCACCTGCCGTGCGCCGTCGTTTTGTCTGTAATCTCGTCGTCGCCGACGATAAGCAAATCGTTTTCCGCTACCCACGTGCTGTAACGCGCGCCGCGTTTTATAAGCTCGGCTATGATAACGGCTGACTCTAAGACGTGTTCCTTTTCGAAAGTCTCGCTGAGACAAAGCCTTTTGCCCGTAAGCACGGAGTCTATTCTTTTCTCTACCCGTACCGACTGAACGAACAGCGAAATAAATCTCTGCTTGTCCGCATTACTCACTTCTCCGCCGTCTTTCAATTCGTCAAGCATTTCGGGCAAAGTCTTGTCCGCAAACCTGCCGTTTCTGACAGACTGCTTGACGCCGTAGCTTTTAAGCATTTCGGCGGCGGAAAGATTGAAGTTTTCGGACAGCTTTTTCATAATGACGGCAGTTGCTTTTGCGTCGTTCATGGCGATATGCAGCCGCTCATCGGGCTCGATCTTAAGCTCCGTCAGCATCTTTTCCACGCTCAGCGGATTATCGAGATTGTAAAGTCTTTTATAGATAACCGACAGGTCGTAAAACTCCACGTTGAGAAACTCGAGTCCGTAGCGTTTACTCTCGTCGGCAAGATAGAACAAATCGTTTTTAGTGTTCTGTCCTATAATTATCCGACCGTTTGCCGTCAAAGCGCTCTTTATCTTATAAAAATGCGCGGGATATTTCTCCGCCTTTAAGTACGTTTCTTTCGGGTACGACAAAATCTTTTTGAGCGCGTACCAATCAAAAGGCGCGTCGGGGTTTATCAGTATTTCGTCTCCGTCGGTAATTTCCAATCGGTCGTTCGTCACCACGTATCCGAACTCGCACACCTTTCCCTTATTGTCGTAACAGTTTGCGCATTCTATATCGAAAAATACATATTCCATTTATTAAATTTCCGTGCGAGACTCGAGAGCGTGACTGAGCGTTACCTCGTCGGCGTACTCGATTTCGCTGCCCATGCTTATGCCCTGCGCTATTCTGGTAACCTTTATCCCCATGGGCTTAAGAAGGCGCGCGAGATAAACAGCGGTCGCCTCGCCCTCGACGTCGGGATTGGTCGCCATAATTATTTCGTTCACGCCGTCCAGCCGCCCGAGAAGCTCTTTGATTCTCAGCTCGTCGGGGCCTTTGCCTTCCATGGGGTTAAGCGTGCCGCC
This sequence comes from uncultured Lachnospiraceae bacterium, assembly GCA_964494605.1. Classification (GTDB taxonomy): domain Bacteria; phylum Bacillota; class Clostridia; order Christensenellales; family Pumilibacteraceae; genus UBA10677. The sequence continues at coordinate 2,368 of CAZBTB010000111.1, read as the reverse complement.
GAGCACATGGTAAACAAACGTTCTGCCCGCAACGCGCTCGAGCGACAGAATGTCCTTGGGCTCTGCAACGACGCAAATCACGCCGTGGTCGCGCGTCTTGCAAATATCGCAAACGTCGTCCTCTGTAAAGTTGCCGCAAACCGAGCAGAATTTGATCCGCTCTTTTACCTCGGTCACGGCGTCCGAAAACTCTTTCGCGTCCTCGTCCGTCATGCCGATAACGGCGTACGCATATCGCTGAGCGGTCTTTTGTCCCACGCCCGGGAGCGTCATAAACCGCCCTATCAGCTTTTGTATCGAATCGGGTTGACGCATGTTACATCAATCCGCCCACGCCTGCGGGCATAAGCTTTGCGCTGAGCTCGTCGGCTTTGTCGCACGCTGCGTTAAACGCCGCCACGAGTAAGTCCTCGAGCATTTCGATGTCGTCGGGATCGACCGCTTCGGGTTTTACCGATACTGCGGTAACGCGCTTATCGCCCGTCATGGTGACCGTTACCATTCCGCCCGCACTGCCCTCAACCTCGGTGTTCTTGATCTCTTCTTGTGCCTGTTTTACCTGTTCCTGCAGTTTCTGCGCTTGCTTCATCATTGCCTGCATGTTCATGCCGCCGCCCATTCCGAAACCGCCTCTGCCGCCGTATGCCATAATTTTAATATCTCCTTATCTATTAATTTTTAATGTTTAGTTTAGCGTCGCCCATAAGCTTTTTTATGAGCGAAATTTCCTTATCCATGTCCACGTCGCCCGACTTCTTGTCGATAACAAGCTCGAAGGGCGCGCCGTCCACCGACAACCCGCGCTTAATCGCCTCGACCATATCTTCCGCGGACAGCCTTAAAAAATTGTCCGAATCCGCCCGGACTATCAGCTTATTGCCCTTGACCTCCACGTCGGTAACGCGGTTTAGCGTCGCAAACGCCTGCGGTGCTTCGTTAAGTCTGAAGTGTGTCAGTAACCGTCCCCAAACGCTCCTCGCGTCCATGGGCTTATTGCTTTGGTTAGGCTTTGCCGCCGTCGGCTGCGGTGCGCTCTGCGTCGGCGCTTGTACGGTGAATTCGCCGCTCTCCAACCGTTTTTCAAGCCGTGCGATCCGCTCCTCTAACGCGGCGAAATCCGCGGTAACGAGCTTTGCCGCCTTTAGTGCGGCACACTCCAACACAATCCTCGGACTTACGGAATATCTCAGTTCGGCGTCGATTGCCGAGAATATCGTCACGACGGAAACGAGAAGTTCCACCGAACGGATTTCGGCTTCCGCTTGCATAGCCAATATATCCTCGCGGCTGCCGAGAACATTGGCTTTTGCCGAAGTCTTAAGTAAAAGCAAATCGCGCGCATACGAGCAAAGATCTTTGGCGATAAGTCCGACCGCCTTACCCTCAGAGCACAGCTCGTCTACGGTGGCAAGAGTGGTTGCAACGTCGCAGTCGGCAATAGCTTTAAACAGTTTGCGCGTTCCTTCCTTGCCGCTCGCACCGAGAACCTCTAGAACGTCTTTGTACTTTAGGTCAAACGAGAAATTCATACAGCGGTCGGCAAGCGACAGCATATCGCGCACCGAGCCTTCCGCCGCCGACGCAATAAGGTCGAGCGCCTCTTCCTCCGCCTTGACGTTTTCCTTTTTGTAGACCTCACGCAAAAACTCCTTAAGGTCGGACTGCGGTACAAGCCTAAAGTCAAACCGCATACAACGCGACAGCACGGTCGCGGGCAGCTTGTGCACCTCGGTCGTCGCCAAAATGAATATCGAGTGAGAAGGCGGCTCTTCGAGCGTCTTTAATAGCGCGTTGAACGCCGACGCCGACAGCATGTGCACCTCGTCGATGATATAAACCTTGTATTTGCCGCTGACGGGCGGATACTGAACGTTTTCCACAATGTCGCGGATCTGATCGACGCCGTTGTTGGACGCTGCGTCAAGCTCGACTATGTCAATATTGCCGCTGCCCGACAACGCCTGACAGGTCGGGCACTTTCCGCAGGGCGAACCCTCCTTGGGGTCGGTGCAGTTTACCGCCCGCGCAAAAATACGCGCCGACGTGGTTTTGCCCGTTCCGCGACTGCCCGTAAACAGATACGCATGAGAAATCCGCCCCGACTTGATCTGATTGATAAGCGTACGCGTGATATGCTCCTGTGCTATGACGTCCCCGAAAACCTGAGGACGGTACTTTCTGTATAAAGCTAACACCTTTTTTACCTCGCAATATAACAAGTATACCAAACCGCGCCGAAAATGTCAAAGATTATGGATTATAAATTATATTTAGACTTAGCCGCAAACGTTACCGGAAAAATTTTATTATTATTCATTACCCTAATTTTGTTGAAAATAGTCGGATTTTGTAGTATAATTATAAAAAC
>CAZBTB010000110.1:0-5474 GCA_964494605.1 uncultured Lachnospiraceae bacterium | reverse complement strand
TGAATAAACGAAATTGCGTTGCCGCTTTCCTTGCAACCGAAACAGTGATAGAATTGCTTGTCCTCGTTGACGGCAAACGACGGCTCCTTCTCATGGTGAAACGGACAGCACCCCCAATGGGTTCTGCCCTTTTTCGTGAGCGGTAAATAGCGCGAAATTATCCGCACCAAATCCACTTGGGATAAAAGCTTGTCAATCCACTCTCTGTCCAATCCTTACACCTAATACTTAGACCAGCTCTTGGGAACTGTTATGTCCTCATAAGTTTTTACCGCGTAATGATCGCTCATCATCGAAATGTAGTCGCACACCTTTTGCTCGAGCGTGCTGTCCATTTCCAAAAACTCACGCGGAATTGCGTCTTTGTGCGAATAAAAGTATTCGTACAAAAACTTAATCATATCGACGGCTTTGTGTTCTTCGGACTTGGCTACCGACGAACGGTAAACGCTTTCGAAAAGGAACTCTCTGAGTCCCATTATCGCCTCTTGGAAGTCGGGCGACGGAGCGACCTCGGGTTTACCGAAGCTGTTTTCGATAACGTTCATAATCATAGAATTGATTCGTGCGCCGTTGTTCGTGCCGAATTTTTTGCGGTACTTCTCCGGAATGTCCGTTTCCTTGATGACCCCGCCGCGAATGGCGTCGTCTATGTCGTGGTTTATGTATGCGATCCGATCGCTCCAGGCAACGACGTGACCTTCGAGCGTAGCGGCGTTGCCCTTGCTCGTATGGTTCAGGATTCCGTCGCGTACCTCAAACGTAAGGTTCATACCCTTGCCGTCGTATTCGAGCACGTCCACCATTCTGAGCGACTGCTCGTTGTGCGCAAAGTGCGTAAAGGTATTGAGCGCCCGCTCTCCTGCATGTCCGTACGGCGTGTGCCCCAGGTCATGAGCCAAGCTTATCGCCTCGGTCAAGTCCTCGTTGAGCCTTACCGCGCGCGCAATCGACCGCGCAATCTGACTGACCTCAAGCGTGTGCGTCAGTCTCGTGCGGTAATGATCGCCCTCGGGCGCAAGAAAAACCTGCGTTTTGTGTTTCAGCCTGCGAAACGCCTTACAGTGAATTATTCTGTCACGGTCGCGCTGAAATTCCGTGCGCATGACACTCTCTTGAATGGGTTCACGCCTGCCCTTTGTATCCCGCGACTTGGCGGCAAACGGCGATAAGAACGTGTCCTCAATCTCAAAAATTACCGATTTATAATCGCGATTTGTTTTATCCAAAACTATCACCCATTAAATATTACAAGCAAATTCCGAATTTTGCAAGTATTTTACGGCGATTTTAAATAGGAAAGTTATGTTTATTTTATTTTGCACCCTAATTTCTCGATTTTGGGGCAAAATTGCGCATTTTTTGGGCAAATTGAAAACGCCGTCAAGAGGTCTTACGGCGTTTTCAATTACAAATTATTTGAATAAATCTTCGTCTTTAAATAAGTGGTCGATGTTCATTCGCTCGATATTGCGCTTGATTTTGTCATAAAGCGGATTATTCCTATACTTTTGATTCTTATCGGCTGTAATCCATCCGGCATCTGCGAAATGGTATTTTTCCTCTATTACGTTTCCGTCACAGCAATCAAAGGCGTCGGGACTGGGCGCGCCCTCTGATAGCTTCGATTTTAGGTCTGACAAATATTTTTCGTACACGTCACGCGGCAGACAACCGTGCATTTTACAGACGTCGGCCGCCAAGCCCGCAACCTCGCCCAACATTCCGAGCGTTCGCATAACCCTCAACGAGGACAACCCGACGTGCGTACAGCTTACCGTGCGCCCGCCCAGAAACAGATTGTCTATATCGCGTGCATATAAACATCTAAATGGTATCGGATAGGGCGCGGGAAAACCTCTGTGATAAGCGAACGAGCGGAACGCCTCGCCGAAACGCGTTTCGTTTTCGACCTCGGGAAAATGTTCGTCGATAGTCCAAGTAAGACATGCCGTTCCGTCCGAGTGCGGTATGCCCTGTTCGATGTCATTCTGCGTGAGAATATAATCGCCCACGACGCGGTAGCTCTCGCGCTTTCCGCCTAAGTACGACGCCCATTCGATTTTGCGGTTTTTGTAACGCTCCTTATTAACGGAACGGTTTTTCTGAAACGACCAGTTGGAAAATATCGCCATAAGTCCGTAATCGCGGATATGCTCGGTATCGTCCGCCATATCGCGTCTGAACCCCGACTCCTGTTCCCAATCGCCGCGGAGTACGTGCAAGCAGTTTTCTTCGTCTATATCGAGCCCCCAATCTATATCGGGAAAATCCGAAGGCCTGGACTGTTCGGCGGAGTACCACCTTATCGAGTGTCCCATTACGAGCTGCTCGTGCGTATCCGCACCCAAGCTCTCGTTAAACTCGCTCTTCGCCTCTCTGCCGTACATAACTTCGCAACCGCTCAGCCGCGCCAAAACCGCGTCGCCCGTGCAATCGGCAAACAGTTTGGCAGAATACCTGATCCGCTTACCGCTCTTTACGTCAAGAGCGACGACCGAGCTTATCTTTTTGTCCGCAACCTCTACGTCGATAACGCTTTTAAATAGCTCCACGTCGCATTTGACGCCAGATTCTGCCACCATAAAAGCAAAGCTTTTCCGTTTATCCTCATATAAGTCGCCGTCGTAAAGCTCGGGACTGCCCATAACGGGCGCAATTTCTTTGAGTATATTTCCCAGCTTTTCGTAAGGTCCGACGTGAATCTTTCCGCCCATACAAACCCTGACTTCGGAGCTGTTGCAACCGCCCAACACGCCTCGGTCGTGCAGAAGCAGCGTTTTAACTCCGCTTCGTGACGCCGCAAGCGCGGTACATATCCCCGCAACTCCGCCGCCCGCCACCACCAAATCGTAAACGGTTTCGGTATTTTCGATTTCGGGCGAAATAAACGATTGTCTCAGCCGTTCGAGTTCGGCATGTTCTTCGGGCGGAACGTCGCCCTCGTCGGTAATGTACACCGCGTCGCATCTGCCGTTAAATCCCGTAAGATCCGCTAAACGCAGCTCGTGCTTACCGCCCGAAAGCTCTCTTTCGCCCGCTTTCTGCCAATGCCAATATTCCTTTCCGCCGCCTAACACATCGGAAAATTCCTCACAGTCTACGGCAAGCTTAAACTTACCCGCTACGCCTTTGTCATTCCACGCTGCATTCCAATTTCTTGTGCGCACGTAAAACGCATAGCGCCCCGATTCAAGCGTCACGGTCGTTACCGCATCCTTAACGGGCTCGCCCAAACCGTGAGCCATTATATACGGCGAACCCATTTGTCCGATCGACTGCCCGTCGATTACCCAACCGCCTAAATCGTCAAAGCTTTCCGCTTCTATAAAATATCTACTCATTTCATCCTCACAGGTATCAGAATATGCCAATTTTTATCCGAATCCGCCGGAAAAACCTCGAGATTGGGTACGTCGGCTCTTCTTTCGTATCCGCCCGACGGTAAATAACAGAATAATATTTTTTGATACATTTCGTTTATCGCGTTGCTGTCGGCGTTTGCATCGACCTCGAATTTTGCCCAGACGCAAGCGGGTATTCTCATACTCTTTTCGTCGCTTATATAATCGGATTTTACGCCTATCGCACAGTCGACAAATCCTTTGCCGTTAGCATACGCCGCATAAATTTCGCCGTCACCGAAGTCGCACTCCGACTCGAACCGTTGCCAAACGCTTTCGCAACAGCACGTATCGGAAATTTCGGACATTCCGCGAACACCGCTAACAGCAAATTCGTCCGTGGACACAATGCCGAAATTAACTTCCTCTCCGCCCGTAATCCTAACATCGAACCCTGGTTTTACCAATATCGGAAATTCCCGTTTGCTTTCGCGCGCCGCCGCGGGCGAAACTCCGTAGTATTCCTTAAAGATACGGGAAAAGGACGACGGCGAATCATATCCGAATTTACTGCCTATCTCCGCAATACTCTTTTCTCCTAAGCGTACTTCTCCGAGAGCAAGAGAAAGCTTGCGTCGACGGATATACTCGCCTATTGGAATCCCGACAATAAACGAAAATATACGTCTGAACTCATACTCCGACAAGGTAGCAACCTTTGCCAGCTCGTCAAGCGAAATCTCCCGTTCGATATTATTCTCGATAAAATCGAGAACGTCGTTTATTTTTGCTACTCCGTAAAACATTGTCGCTCCTATAAGGGCTGAACGGTCTGGCTCATGCCCCAAACGGTTATTTCTTCCGCGATTGCGCGGCTATTCAGCTCCGCCGCATACAGCACTGCGCTCGCAATATCGTCGGGGTTTAGCGAGTCGGACGTCTCGGGACGGTTTGCCGCCGCTTGAAAACCCGTTCCGCACGACGCGGGAATCACGCACGTAGCACGGACGCCGTAAGGCTGAAGCTCGACCTGCAGTCCCTTGGTAAAGTTTAACACGCCCGCCTTTGCCGCGGCATACACCGACCAATCCGCCCAAGCATGCTTTGCGCAAACCGACGAAATATTGATTATCGTCCCGCTTCTTTTCGCCTTAAACTCGGGCACAAAAACCTGCGCTCCGTACATTACGCTCGTAAGATTGAGCGCAACGATATTTTCGATCACAGCCGCAGACTGCTCTTCGATCGGACGAATGGACACTCCACCACCCGCATTGTTCACAAGCACGTCAACCGTGCCGAATACCGATTTCGCGTAGTCGCCGAGCTTTATCCAATCGCCGTAGTCGGTTACGTCCTGCTTAAACACAAACGCCGCGCCCGTTTCTTTCTTTGCTTGTAACAGCGCATCTTCGTGCCTTGCCGTAATCAACACCTCGTATCCGGCTTTGACAAACGCCTTTGCCGTCGCCAAACCGAAACCGCTTGTTCCGCCCGTTATTATTGCTTTCTTTTTCATATAATACCGTCCCGTACATTGATTATATATTATTATAACCTACTTTAAAAAAATTCGCAAGACGGTTTTGAGCACAAAATTGCAAAGCCGAACATATAAAAACCGCCGTATCGCTTTAACGACACAACGGATAAAATCAAACCTACACGTAACAACAGACCGTACTCATTTATTTATATCGAAATCGACAATGCCGCTTTCGGTGTGATACAGTGCGCCCGTAATAAACAGACCTTCGGTTTTACCAAACTGCTCTCTTATTTTGGCGACACTGTGCTGAACGTTGAGAATACCTGCTTTGACCGTGTCCGTTTCATCCCCGATTGCACACTTTATTTCGTCGGTAATATATTTAACATATCCCCGATTTTCATGTACCGCGGCAGCGACTGCTCCGCAGTGCGTGTGCCCAAGCACCAATACGAGCCGACAACAAAGATGCTCGACAGCATATTCTATACTGCCCAGCTGCTGTTTGTCTATAACGTTGCCCGCAACACGGATTACGAACAATTCGCCTATTCCCGCCGAAAAAATACATTCGGGAATAACTCTCGAGTCCGAACAACTCACAATAACCGCGTACGGTTTTTGTCCGTTTTTACTAGTGT
>CAZBTB010000109.1:0-5499 GCA_964494605.1 uncultured Lachnospiraceae bacterium | reverse complement strand
ATGAGCGCGGCAATGTGTTCGACCTCGTCGAGAGCGGAGGGCGTTTCCTTTACGTGAATATTCATTATCGTCTGGCAGGCGAACGTCTTGAGTATCTCTTCGAACGTGGGAATCTTAAGTCCTTTAAAGCGTTCGCTTGTCTTTATACCGAAGTCGAAAGCGCGCAACTCCTCGAGAGTGTAATCCCAGACGCAGCCGGTGCCGTCGGATACGCGGTCGAGTTCGCAATCGTGAATGGAAACAAGCTCGCCGTCTTTAGTGCGCCACAAATCGAACTCGATTTCTTCCGCGCCGAGCGCTACCGCCGCGCCGTAAGCGGGCATACTGTTTTCGGGCGCAACCGAGTTAAAGCCGCGGTGCGCGCAAATGCGAGGGTAAGACAGCTGTAAATCGTCTGCAATTTGATTGGAATAAATTTTCATTGTATTCACCTCTTTTATGTGTAAGACAAGTATATTCCAAAAGCAGATTTTTGTCAATTTAATAGTATATTAAAAAGGTAAAAAAACATTAAGTTTACGGTGAGAGACCGCTTCCGAAAATAATGTCGCAAATAAACGAAAATACGTTTGACTTTTATTTGACGGAGCGTGTATAATTATAGTATACAAATTATCAGCGGAGAGTGGTTTTATGGGATTTGTAGCGGCTAAATGCACACAATGCGGTGCAAATATCGAGGTTGACGACAGTAAAGACGCGGGGATTTGCTCGCACTGCGGAACACCGTTCGTTACCGAAAAGGTTATAAACAATTACAGCATTACCAACAACGTGACAAATAACGTCACAAACAATATAGCAAATGCGGTTTTTAAGACTGGTGAGGACGAAACCGATTATTACGAGAGATTGGTTGCGTTTTTAGCGTCGGATGATTTCACGCGTTCGGTAAAAACGATCAGGGAGATGTACGAAAAGTTTCCGCACAAGGCGCTTACGCATCTGTGCCAAGCCGACTACAACGCCAGTATAGTTTGTCGCCCGGGCAGCAGTACCGTTGTGAGACTTGCCGATTTTGCCGGAATGAAAAAGGAAATAGAGGATTTTAAAAGAGAGGACAAAGACAGCCTTTGGGCTAAGTATCAGAACCGTGCCACTATACTGCGTGAAAGAGCAAATGCGGGTACAAATGCCGGGAAGAATTTAAGCGAAATCCTCAATGAATTTTATGAGAACGGTTTGTTCGGATTCAAGGTTTTGCGCGTTGAAACAAAAGAGCTGTGCGAAGCCGAAAAGGAATTGAGTCAAGCCGAAGCCATGATGACGGCGGAAGAAAAACAGAAGTACGCCGACTATATTCGGAAAATCCGCGATAAAATAGAAATCAGTCGCGAACACGCAAAAACCGCCAACGAAGCGAAATGGATCGAAGCCGAGTTCAGGGGAATCGAAGAAGCGGCGGCGAGAAAGAAAAAACGCAAAAGAATTCTTGGAATTGTTATCGGCGTTGCCGTTGTGGTAATAGGAATAATCATCTGCGTAATATCGATGAAATAAAATCCGTTTAAAAACGCTTGATTAAATCGTTAAAATGGTATATAATAGCTTTACTGTGCTAGGCGGGGAGCCAGCGGTGCCCTGTATCTACAATCCGCTACAGTAGAGCCGACAGGCCGCCCGCGGTATGTCTTGTGGAAGGCAGTTGCCGTGTAAGTGGCGTCGATACCAAGGTCTTGTGCAACGTTATACCGTGAACCGTGTCAGGGCGGGGACGCAGCAGCACTAAGCGGAGCATAGCGTGTGCCACGAGGTAGCTTTGGAGGAGTTAACTGCCGGAAGAACGCTTCGGCTCGGCATATCAACGGCGGAAGCACAGTTTTTTTGAAAGTATTGAGAGAAGAGCATACCGTTCTTCTCTCATTGTCTTTAGAGGTGATTTATGGATTTAATGGAATTAAGAAAACGTTTTGAAAAATGCGAGTGCGGCAAAAAGCACGATTTCGACCTCGAGGTCTTGGAAATCGGTAGCGGACTTATCAAAAAGACGGGCGAGATTTTATTCGACCACGGCTTCCCTCGCCGCATACTTATGGTTGCCGACGGCAATTCTTACAGAGTGACCGACGGACTGTACGGTCGGCTCGTGGGCTGCGGCTTTACAGTGGAGCTCAGAGTGTACGACGATATGAAGGTTGCCGAGATGCGCGAGGTGGAGGAGCTTGAAAAGTGCCTGGAGCGCGTCGACGGTCTGTTGTCGGTGGGCACGGGCTCGGTAAACGATATTTGTCGGCTTGCGGCTTTTAGGCAGAACAAGCAGTTCGCAATCGTCGCAACCGCGCCCAGCATGGACGGGTTTGCATCGGACAGCGCGCCCATTATCAAAAACGGTTTTAAGCAGTCCTACCCTTGCCGTCAGCCGCGCATTATTATCGCCGACACCGAGATTTTGGCAAAAGCGCCCGTAGAGCTCAAAGCCGCGGGCTTCGGCGACGTTATGGCAAAGTACATAGCTATAGCCGATTGGCGGGTTGCCGCGCTTGTTCACGGCGACTACTACTGCGAGAGAGTGGCGGTGCTTGTGCGCGACGCGCTTAAGAGAATGGCGGCGCTTGCGGACAAGGTTACCGAGGTTAACGAAGAGGCCGCGGGCGCAATCATGGAAACGCTCGTGCTCACGGGCATAGCTATGCAGCTGGCTAAGTGCACTCGGCCGGCGTCGGGAGCGGAGCATATAATTTCGCATTTTTGGGAATGCGTAAAGCTCGAGCACGGCAAGATATCCGACTACCACGGTAAAAAGGTGGGAGTAGCGACGATAGTCACCGCGGATATTTATCACAAGCTTGCCCGTATTCCCGAGGTTTCGGCGCACAAAGAGAATATCGATTGGAAGGACGTCGCGGCGCATTACGGCAAGCGGCTTTACGACGGAGTAAAAATGCTTAACTCGCCTAACACGATTGTCGACGAAATAGACCCCAAGGTTTTAGAGGAGAAGTGGGGCGAGATAAGAAAAATTATCGTCGAGGAAATTCCGCCCGTCGAGGAACTGAAGAAGCTGTTCGTTAAGGCGGGGGCGGTTATGACGCCCGAAGAGATAGCCGTGGATAAGGAATTGTTCGACGAAGGTATCTTATACCACATGTTCATGCGCCGCCGCGTCACGATCATGAGACTGCTACCCATGCTTGACATAAATCCCCTCGAGGTTTATAACGGAATCTGATTTTCAATGATAATATCCGAATATACGGCACAAAGAGCCGATACCATAGACAGAATGAATATTCCTGAAATTTTAATGCCCGTAGGTATTAAAATATTATGGTTTTACGCTATGATCGCCGCCGACGTTAAAGAACGCGTTTTGGCCGAAACTCATTCCCATTCGTTTTTCGAAATACATTTTGTCTTTTCGGGCGACCATTGTTACGAATGCGGCGGTAAAATCGTGGAAATCCGCGAACGTCAGGCTTTGTTTATTTCACCCGGCGTGCCGCATAAATACGTCGGATACAGTAACGACTTATGCAAACTTTCTCTTGCATTCGCTTTTACCGAAAACAGCGCGATTTCCCGGATTTTTAGCGGAATAGAATTCGAGAAATTAAACTTTTCGGACGACGTTGCGGAAAACGTGAATTTTATATTGAAGCAAAGCGATAAGAGAGACGTTTTTGCGCCGCAACTGATAGGCGGGCGAATTGTGGAGATAATTTATTCGGTTTTAAGCTCTTTAAAGCTGAGCTTGCCCGAAACGGACGACGGCGATTGCGACTCAAGAGTTACGGTGGCGAAAGATTATATAGCCAAGAACAGGCATCGCATTATTCATTGCGAGGACGTTGCGAAAGAATGCTGCCTTTCGTCCAAGCAGCTTAACAGAGTTTTCAGAAGTTATACGGGAAGTTCGGTTTCCGAATACATTGTCAATTCGAGAATTCAATACGCAAAACAGCTTTTGTTGCAGAATAAGTACAGTATAAAAGAAATCGGCTTTATGTTGGGTTTTGAAGACGAGTGCGGTTTTATATCGTTTTTCAAAAGACATTGCGGCATGCCGCCCGGCAGTTTCGGAAAAACGAATGCAGACGAATGAGGAATGTCCGAAAAGTAAAGCAAATTGTCCCGAATAGTAATTGAATTGCCGTAGATTATTTGTTATAATCATATCGACGTAACCTAAAGGAGAAGTTATGATATGAGTTATAAAGAAATAATCCATGAAAATTTTACCGTAGAAATAGAAGAACCCGAACTCTACGTCGACAACGAAAGCCGCAAGCGGAGCGGTCACATGACGCATGCAATGGCTGAGTTCGCGCCCGGTTGTTTTATTGATTTTAACGCTAACTATTCTGCCGTCAGATACGACGGACATCATCCTTACGGCTGGGTGGAATACCGCATATCGAAAGACGGCGGAAAAACATATTCCGACATATATCCGTTACAGTATTCCGTCGAAAGTTTTAACGACGGTATATTTTCCGTATCGGTCGAAAAAGCCGTCGGTTGCGACGACGGGTCGATCGTAGCCTTTTGCTTGAGAAACGACGCAATGGGATATTATCTGGATCCGTGGAAAACGCCTACTGTTATAAAAAGCCGAGACGGCGGAATGACTTGGTCGGAGCCGATTGAGTATTCTCCGTATCCCGGCAGAACGTACGACGCCGTTTATTATGACGGTGCGATTTACGTTATGCATTTTTGTAACGAGCATTTTCTCGGAACGACTCCGGATCATAAATTCCGGATTTATAAAAGCAGCGATAACGGCAACAGCTTCGAAGAATTGAGCACGATTCCGTTTGACACTTTGGGACGCGGATACGGTTCCGTTCTTTTCGATAAGCAAGGCGTGCTCCACGCTTATACGTACAACGTTAATGCAGAGACTCAAATGGACCATGCGATAAGTAAAGATTCCGGAAAGACCTGGACTGTTCTGACTCCGTGCTACGTCGCGAAAGGAATACGCAATCCGCAAACGGCTCTTATCGACGGCGTTTACATTCTCCACGGAAGGGCAAGCGATTGCGAAGGCTTCGTGCTGTACACTTCGGAAGACGCAACCAACTGGGACGAAGGCGAATTCATCGTTCGGAAAAAATGTTTGGCATATTATTCGAATAATCTGAACTTAAAAGATGAAAAAGGGAATTTTTTATTGGTTCAGTATTCCGATAGCTATTCGGGGACCAGAGTTAACGTTATGCATATGAAAGTGCGTATAAAAAATAAAAACGCATGAATAAGTGAAGAAATTTCGGTTGATTCAAATAGGTGCAAACATGAATGAATTGAGACGCAAATTGGAAGAAGGTAAGACGCTTTTCGGTACGCAGGCTTTTATGGGCATTAAAGAGCCGATGGAAATTTTAGGGGCTATCGGGTACGATTTCGTATTCATCTGCGCGGAGCATGCCGCCTGCGGAACGGATAGGATGTACGATCTCGTGAAATATTGCGAGGCGGCAGGGACGCCCGCGCTCGTGCGACTGCCCGAATCTGATAAAACATTTACCAAAAAAGTGGTGGATATGGGGGTTT
>CAZBTB010000108.1:0-5668 GCA_964494605.1 uncultured Lachnospiraceae bacterium | reverse complement strand
GCACGGTAGTGCCGTAAAAACAATCCTGCGAATTGTTTTTAGCCAAAGCGGGGAGCCAATCTATGATTGCGACCTGAGCAATATCTCCACAGTTTTTCTTAATTTGGGAGCGGTGGGAAAACAGTCGCGTGCGCTCCCTTGGTCGCAGAAGCGACCGCGAACAAACGCCTGCTTATATGTAATCTTCAGGTTTTCGGAATAAACGGCGAGTACGAATCCATTACGCTCGCCAAATTAAAAAAGCCTAAAGCCGTTTCTTAATTTGGGAGCGGTGGGATTCGAACCCACGACCACGGGTTTTATGCCAACAAAAAATTGCTGTCAGAGACTAAAACTAGCCTCGTTTTTCGTGCGCTACCGACTGCGCTACGCTCCCATATTTAAGTTTTATGCGGTGAATGTATAATATGATAACAGATAAAATTCGGTTTGTAAAGTGTTTTCACCTTTAAGTTTATTATAATTGCATTAAAAATAGGTTAACGCGCGGGAACGTCCTTGCAACGTTTTTTGTATTCTTTGGGTGTTATTCCTTCGACCGCTTTAAACGTTTTTATAAAATAGCTGGTATCGCCGAACCCGCAATCGTAGCCGATTTCCGTTATGTTTTCGTCGGTAGTGGAGAGCCGTCTTTTGGACTCGTCGATTCGCGCGCGCTTAAGTAGTGCAGTAAAGCTGTCGGCTCCGGCAAGTCTCAGCTTTTTGGCAAGAAAGCTGTAGCTTATTCCGAGTGAGCGGGCAAAATCGTAGGGAGAAATATCTTCGGTAAAATGCTCGGCGATAAACTTACGCGTTGCGTGTACTTCGACTTCTTCGTCGTTATTTAGTTGAATGCCGTGATTTTTCCAATGCTTTGCGATATATGCGCATATGAGCAATATATCCGCTTTGGCTGTGAGGTGCGCCGCCGAACCTTTTTCGTTCGCCGCGCTCGTTAAGTCGCAGATTAGTTTAGGGATTTCGGTATCGGCCAGATTATCCATAATACACAGCTTTTCCGCTCCGCTCGGGAGCGTTATTGCGCAGTTCTCCCGCCCGATATAATTTTTTGTAAAGCCCAGGACGAACTTTGTTGCGTTTCTGTCGTCGCAACGGCAGCAGTGCGGAAATTTCGGCGGGATGAACAGCATCGATTTTTCTTTTAAAACCGTCCACCGTCCGTCAAAAAAGACGTTTGACGTCCCTTTGTCCATATAAATGATTTCCGTTCCGCTGTGCCAGTGCGGTTCGGTCGAGCTTTCGCCGTCTTGGCACATAACGCAGTAATCGGGATTGGTGTTGCCGTCGAATGCTTTCGGTTGATAAAATGCGTCCATATTTGTCCCTCGAATAGATTTGTTATATTCTCCGTCACAATTATTATAGCATAAACAATTAAAAAATGCTAGAATATTGATAAAGAAAATCGGGAGCGGATAGTTTTAATGTATTATTTATTGCTTGTTCTGTCTACAGTCACGTCCTCGGTCAAAGCTTTGTTTTGCAAAACCGTGGGCAACGTCGGCACGGACAAAAGGCGGATAATGCAACAAAACTTTTTCGCGTTTGCCGCGGCGTTCGTCTTTTCGTTGGCGTTTGCCGGTAAAAACGTTGCACGCCTGTTCGAAATTTCCCCGTTTTCGCTTTTACTGTCCCTGTTGTTTGCGTTTTCGGTAACGTTTACTCAAATCGCTCAGGTCTTGGCAATGGGAAAAGGTCCCGCGTCGTCTGTAACGCTGATTTACGCATGCGGTTTTTTGATTCCTACTGCTGCGGGCGCTCTGTTTTGGAATGAGAAGATTTCGATTTTTCAGCTGCTCGGAGTAGCGCTTTTGATTCTGTCGCTTGTTCTGGTTTTGGGAAAACATGAGCAAAAAACCGGCAAACGCCTGTGGATAGCGTTTGCCGTTGCGGCAATGCTCGGGTCGGGGCTTACGGCGGTTTTGCAAAAGGTGCATCAGCTTTCCGAATACGCCGATATGTTTAACGTGTTTTTGGTTTATTCGATGTTCTTTGCCATGCTGTTTACGGGGGTAGCCGCGTTTGTTTTCGGCTTAACTGCGAGAAACGGCGACGAAACGCAAAAACAAGGTTTGGTAAAAACCGTTGTTCCGCCCGTATGCTTGGGCGCGTGCGTCGGTTTACTTAATTTTCTAAATCTCATTCTTGCGGGCAATATACCGTCGGTTATACTTTTTCCCGTTTACAACGTGGGCGGAATGTTATTAACTGCGGCGCTGTCTGCCATTATATTCAAAGACCGACCGCTGTTAAGGCAGTGGATCGGATTCGCCGTCGGAATCGCGGCAATAATTATTATCGGATTATTATAACGGAGGAGATAAATATGGAATTACCGTGGAAGACAAAAGGAATAGTGTTGACCGCTCCATTAACGGAGGAAACGGACAAGGTTGTCGAGCTTATCGACAAGTACCTTGCGCCGCGCGGCTTTAACACGATTGTTTTGCAAACGAGGTACCGCTACCGTTTTAAGCGTCACCCCGAATGCATGGGCTACGATCCGCTAAGCGAGGCGGACGTAAAAAAGCTGTTAAACGTTTGCCGAAAAAACAACATTAGGCTAATTCCCAAAATGAACCTTGTCGGACATCAGTCGGGCATGCCAAACGAGCCGACCGACGGAATTTTGCACGGACACGGTCAGCCCGTTAAAGATATCCGCGACGGACTTTTACGCGCGTATCCCGAGTTCGACGAACAGCAAAACGAAAGCGCGGTCGATTACAGCCGCAGCATTTGTTTGAGCAATCACGCCGCAAGAACGGTAGTTTTCGAGCTTATCGACGAACTCCTTGAAGTGTTCGAGGCGGACGCTATCCATATCGGTTGCGACGAGGTTTTCAATATCGGCTTGTGCCCCGAATGTGCAAAAGTCGGTAAGGCGAAGCTTTTCGCAGAATGGGTCAATGCGATAGACGAGCACGTCAGACTTAAAAACGCAAGCCTCATGATGTGGGGCGATCGGTTATTGCCCAAAGATACCGGTTATAACGAATGGGAATCGTCCTATAACGACACCGAAGGTGCGCGCGATTTATTGAATAAAGATATTACGATTTGCGATTGGCATTATTTTGTTTACGACGCTTATCGGTCGGTGGACATTTATGCAAAAGACGGCTTTAAAATGCTGTTATCTCCGTGGTTCGACAAGGATGCTCTGACAAAGTTCGTAAACTACGCCAAAGCTCACGACGAGGGACATATCGAAGGCTTGCTCATGACCACGTGGTGCGGTTCGGGCGACCTTGCCGACCGCTTGCTGTACGGGGAAAAGGGCAGGTGGGTCCATACCGATAAAATCGCTGAAACTATCGACGACTTGCTTTAGTTTACAAAATCTTAACAATCGGTTTACAAAACGTTTACGCAGGATTAAAATTTCTTAAACAAAGACGGTTTATAATGTAAGTACAAATTCAAAAAGGAGTACGAACATGAAAGACCAAAACAATTACGTAGAAAAAATCCGCGAGCGTTATACGCCGCAGACACAAACCAAGCTTGACGAGCTTAAAGCTCTCGATAATAAAGTCAAGCTGACACCGACTGTGCTTGCCTACGTCCTGGGCTCTGTTGCCGCTCTTATTCTGGGCGTTGGCATGTGCCTTGCCATGAGAGTTATCGGCGCATCGCTTATGTCCCCGACAGCGCTTATGACTGTGGGCGTAATTATCGGCTGCGTAGGTATAGGACTTTGCATTGCAAACTATTTTATTTATAACGCAATTCTGAAAAGCCGCAAGCAAAGATACGCCGAACAAATCGTTTCACTCAGCAATGAACTATTGAACGCAGAAGAAAAGTAAATACGGTAGTACGGCATTGTCCTAAATAGAAAGCGAGTACCGACAAGGTACTCGTTTTTGTTTTAGGGTAGACGGTGGGCGGCAGCCGCATAGAATGCGCCCTTGGTCGCTGAGTCGCGACCGCGAACCACGAAAGAAATGCGAAGCTTTCTTTCGTGGATCAAGCCGTAAGCCTCATACAAAAAGATAACACCGGCAAGCGGTGTTATCTTTTTGTAGAGACGGTGGGACTCGAACCCACAACCACGGGATCATCATTCCTACAAGATTGCTGTCTGAGGCTAAAACTAGTCTCGTTTTTTCGCGTTCTGCCTGTTGAACTACGTCTCCGTGAAAAATATAATACACTAAAATTATATGAAAGTCAACGGTTTTCGGTGCTCAAGACAAATCACTTGACGAAAACGGGCATTTGGATTATAATAATTCGGTAAGAAATAAAAGGTAATGTTTTTATGCTCACTCTTGACGATTACAAATTCAAATTAAAAAACCTGACGGCGAAGTTCGACGATTGCTGTCTGGCGTTCGATACCGAAAAAATGCGTGCGCGTGCGGCGGAGCTTGACGAAATCAGGCAGTCGCCCGACTTGTACTCGGACGTTAAACGTGCGGCGGAGGTTAATTCCGAGGCTAAGTATTTGAGCGACAAGCTCGACGAGTTAAGCACTTTACGCGGCGGGCTCGAGGACTTAGGGACGCTTATAGAGCTTGTGGAGAGCGAGGACGACGACAGCTATCTCGGCGAGGTCGAGGAGACGCTTTCGGGCTTATCCGACAAAATAGAGCAGCTGCACTTGGAGACGTTACTCAAGGGCGAGTACGATAAAAGAAACGCGATACTTATGTTGCAGGCGGGCGCGGGCGGCACGGAGGCTCAGGATTGGGTGAGCATGCTGTACCGCATGTACCGCATGTATGCCGAAAGGAACGGTTTTCAGCTTGAAGAGCTCGATTATCTGCCGGGCGACGTTGCGGGAATAAAGAGCGTTTCGTTTATGATAAAGGGCGTTAACGCTTACGGGTATTTAAAAGCCGAAAAGGGCGTGCATCGGCTTGTGCGCATTTCGCCGTTTGACGCAAACTCGCGTCGTCACACGTCATTTGCGAGCCTTGAGGTTATGCCCGAGATAGAAAACGACAACACGATAGAGATTCGCCCCGAAGAGCTTAAAATAGACACGTACCGTAGCGGCGGCGCGGGCGGACAGCACGTCAACAAGACGGACAGCGCGGTGAGAATCACGCATTTACCCACGGGAATAGTCGTTCAGTGCCAGAACGAGCGCAGTCAGATTCAGAACCGCGAGACGGCAATGAAGATGCTGACGAGTAAGCTTGTTGAGCTACGCGAGCGCGAGAATCTCGAAAAAGCGAACTCGATAAAGGGCGAAATCAAAAAGATCGAGTGGGGCAGTCAGATTCGCTCATACGTTTTTCAGCCGTACACCATGGTTAAAGACCACCGCACGAATTACGAGACGGGCGACGTTTACGCTGTAATGGACGGCGAGATCAGCGAATTCATTTACGATTATCTGAGAAAATCTTAATGTACGATTTAACGGGAAAATTCAATAGCCTGATAAATAAAGAGAACATAACCGTTCTGGGCATAGAAAGCTCGTGCGACGAGACCGCCGCGGCGGTTGTCGTAAACGGCAGGGAGGTAAAGTCAAACGTTATTGCCTCTCAGATTTCGGTGCACCGTCGTTTCGGCGGAGTTGTGCCCGAGGTTGCGTCGCGCAATCACACCATGGCGGTTAATAACGTTATTGACGAAGCGCTCGTAAAAGCGGGCGTAACTTTGAAAGATATCGACGCGATTGCCGTGACCTACGGCGCGGGGCTTGTGG
>CAZBTB010000107.1:0-5685 GCA_964494605.1 uncultured Lachnospiraceae bacterium | reverse complement strand
GCGGAGCATGGGTCCGCCGCGAGCCGAAAGACGTCGTGGAATTGCCCAACCCCGAAAAGAAATAGCGTATATAACAAAACCCCTTCGGTCATATAATCGAAGGGGTTTTATGTTTTTGCGATACGTTTATTTACGCGGTGCAACCTCTATATACATTACGTCGAGGTTGTTAAGCTTTAAGTAAAGCTTGCTTTCGTTCGACGAAATGATTTCTTCTTTTACGAGCCTCATGTCGTTGTCCTTGTTGAGAAGGTAGAACCTGACGTCGCTAAGTCCCGTTACGCCCTTAAGCGACAGACAAACCTCGCGCGGCAATGCTTCGTCGTTATCGTCGAAGTGGGCGAGCATTACGGCTTGTTTCTTTGCGTCGCTTGCCGAGATAGCGTAAAGCGTATCGTCGTCGGTCGTTGTTTTGGTTTCGGTTCCGAGCTTATACAGCTCGTTGAACATCTTAAACGGATAATAACCCTTTAACGGTTCGAAATAGTCGTCGAACATTCCGTTCATTCCGCACGGACGCGCGTCGTAGTACATGAACATGTCAAGCTTGGATTGCTGAGCTACGCACATTGATGCGGCGATAAATGCCGCGCCTTTAAAGTTCTTTTCCGATTTTAAAGAGTATGTCCACTGTTCGCCCAACCAACCTCTTATATAGTTCCATTCGTTGAGGTTAAGCTCGACGTTCTTTAAGCCCGCATCGTTAAGCTGTTTGCGGGCGTGCGCAGCCGAATCGGCAAAATCGTGCGGGTTTTTCGTATAGCCGTGGAAAGAGTAGAAGTCCAATTTAAGTCCCGCATTTTTCACCGCCCCGAACAGCTTTGCGGCATATTCGTCGTTCCACCACGTACCCGTAAACGCAGGTCCGCCGATCTTGAGCTTGGGAAAGCGCTTCTTTAAGTGCCCGAGAACGGTTACGAAAAATTCGATAAACTGCTCCTGAGTTCCCTGCCAGCACGGGTTCGAGCCATCGGCATTGCCGCATTCGGGTTCGTTCCAGATTTCCCAGTATTCGATGTCGTAATGAAAGCCGTTTGCCCAGCCTTCGGTGTAGTGCATAATAATGTGCTCGCAAATCTTCGCCCACTTCAAAAAATCCTTGGGCGGATACGTTCCGTCCTTATAATAGTGCTCGATAGCCGCGCCGAGGCGGTAGAAGATTTTCGTGCCGACGCTGTCGATATCGGCAAGATAATCGTCGGTGGGTTTAAAAGTATACGAATTCGGGTCGTTTTCGTCCGCGTCGAAATTGCGGAAAATGCGGTGTACGTCCACCGAGAATTCCCCGCCGTAGCGAGAGTAGAACGCGCTGTCGTGCAGTCTTGCGTACGGAATTCCCGCCTCGACGAAGTATTTGTCGTTACCCACTCCGCGAACACTGCCCGCAACCGGTCCGTTGTTTACCGCGTGCATTGGCTTCATCTTTCCGACATTTTTCGTAAAGTCTACGGTAATTTTGTTGTTCATGATTTTTCTCCTAATTTAATATAATATTTCCCGATTTTTTTTGGATTATATTTTGATCAGTATCAGCGCACCTATTCCGAGAACAAGTCCGATGACGGAACGTACGGTCAGTTTTTCCTTGTACATGATTGCGCCTACGATTGCCGAAATCAGCGTTGCGCCTCCGTTAATGATAGCGAACAACACGACTGCCGAAATAAGCGGCGTGGACAGCGTTGCCAACTGATTTATCACAAAAACCGCAAACGCAAGCGCCAGACCGAACAGATACAACCGCTTGGGAAATTCGGTTTTCGTGCTTTGCATTTCGCCCGTAAGCTCGGCGGATTGAGCTTCCGTGCTTTGTATTTCGCTCGTAAGCCCGATCGATTTGGCTTTTTTTACACGGTTATAAACGAATATTACAAGCAGGCTGATCGCGAGTAAGACCGCACCCGACGCAAACGACAGAAGCGAGAAGAGCGAGACGTTTCCGCCCTCGACGTTCATTCCGAACATTTTCTGAAACAGCATCGTCGCACCGTTCATGACCAGCGACAGAATCAGAACCGCAAGCGTCTTTAACGAGAACTTGCCGAAGATTGCTTTCGAGCTGCCTATAAGAAGGTAAACTCCAACCATAAATACGGCGATGGCTATCCACTGTAAAACTGAGAGAATTTCGTTATACATAAATATTCCCGCAATCGCCGGAATCAACAGTCCCGCCGTTCCGAACAAAGAGTTCAGCACCATCGAGCCGTTGTTAAGCGTGTACAGCGAGCACAGCGACGTAATGGCAAGCGCTGTTCCCGACAGAGAAGCGTACAAAAGGGTTAAACCGAATCCCTCGATGGGTACGCCGCGAAAAACGTCGATAAGAAAGAGTATCAGCGCAAAAGCGGCGGCGACGGCTTTTGAGTACAGAGTGTACCATAAGAATCCCTCCGAGTTTTTTGGGACGGACGAGGAAGCTCTTTTGGTAAAAACGCTCTGAACGACGCGCATTAACATTATAATAAATATGTACAGCCAAACCATTGATTTTTTACTCCGAATTATGTTACAATAAGTATAACATTCTTTTTCGGCGGAATCAACGCATTTTATTACGAAATATTTTCGAATTGGAGCAATGTATGACTCTCAAAGAACTTGCGCGCAGGGCTAACGTGTCCGTATCGACCGCGTCAAAAGCGCTGCATTACAGCAAGGAGCTGCACAACGACACTATAGAGCTTGTCAACCGTATCGCACGGGAGAGCGGATATTTTTCTCAGCTACGGAAGCAACGGCTCAATACTACCAAAAACAAGCCGCTGAGGTTTGTGATAATCTGTCCCGAAATCGTCTCAGTGCATTATACGCAGATAGCGACGCTTATCAACGATATTCTTTTCGAGCGTAACGCCGTTGCCGAAATTCACGTATGCAACTTCGATTATGCGTTGGAGCGCGAGATTATGCTGTCGTGCTTAAGAACCGCCGAAATCGACGGCATTATCACGTTGTCTGCGGGCAATAACCTGGAGGGTATCGATTTGCCGCTTGTAGGCGTTACCCAAAAATGCGGACAGGATTCGGTTGTTTTCGACCTTGCGGGCGGATGCCGACAAGCTTTAGCGTATTTAAAAGAGAACGGACACTCGAAAATCGGATTCATTGGCGAAAACCTTACGAAAGGCAAGAATGCCGATTTTATAAGTGCAATGGAAGACGTAGGGTTAAAAGCGGACGAGCGTTTTATCGTGTGCAGTCCGTACCGATTCGAAAAAGCGGGCTTCGATACGATCAATGATTTTATCGATAACGGTAAAGAATTGCCCACGGCGTTTTTAACGGCTTACGACGAAATTGCCATGGGCGCGGTTTCGGCGCTTTTAAGGCGCGGTGTTGCCGTTCCCGACGATATTTCCGTCATAGGAATCAACAACGTTCCTTCGTCCGAATATTTTCCCGTGCCCATAACTACGATAGGTTTTGACATCGATAAACTTTGTCAGTCCATAGTCGGGGTTGTTTTCGACCGAATGGATAATCCGTCGTCGGAGAGCGTAAAAATCTGCCTTGAGACCGAGCTTATCGTGCGCGGTTCGTCGGGTGCGGTCAAATTAAAAAAATCTCCGAAAGAGTGCTAAAATAATTTTGCATTTTACAAATTATATGATATAATAGTAAAAATAGCGAGGACTCATGACGCAAAGCCCGGAACAAAAGAAACAAAATGACAGCGATGCGCGCATAATAGCGACTACGGCGGTAAAAACGCTGTATTGGCTTATTGTGTCGCTCGCGCTCGTCTTTACGTTTATCAGGATTTGTTTTCCTGCTTTTGCCATGAATCTCTATGCGGATTTGGGTAACGTGCCGCGAGCATACGACTGCGCCAAGTCTGCGGTTAAGTTATCCCGGGGAGAGGAAAAAGTAAACGCGCGTATCTCGTGCGTGAATTATTCGATAGAGCTTTTTGCGGAAATGGGCGCGGAGTACGCGGGAGAAGTTGTAGACAATACGTTTATATTCCTCACCGACGAAGGCTGTAAAAACCGAACTCCTCTTATCGACGAATACAACCGCTCAAAAGCGGCTAAGTCGTTTCGTCCCAACCTTTACAGCTACTCGGCTTATCTTCACGCCGAAAACGCACGTGCCAATTATGCGCTCGGAAAATTCGAGCTGTTAAAATACGGAAAGTACGTAGCGGCAAATACGTTATTAGACAGTGAAATGACGTTATCGGAGCGGGCCGTACTTTTCGGACAGCTGTCGGCGGTACTCGAGGAGCTTGTAAAAGATGGCAAGACCGAGTGCGGATTCGTAGAGACGTCTAAGCTTACCGCGGCTGTAAAATCCTACGGCGCCGAGGTTATCGCAAAAATGCAAGAAACGCCTACGCTATATGACTTGTACTTACTCAAGGCTTGCGAAAAGCTGTCGGCAAGACTGAGCGCGGGCAAGTTTACGGACGAAACGTTTTCGTTTGAATACAAAGGAACAACTTACGAAGTGGGTGCGCTGTACAGCGACCTATTAAACGAATATTGCAAATAAACTTTAAGAGGTATAATAATATGAACAAAATCGTTAAAGAAGGACTTACGTTTGACGACGTGTTGCTTATCCCCGGCGAGTCGCACGTTCTGCCTAAAGACGTTGATTTGTCGACTAAGCTGTCGGACAACATCAAGCTTAATATTCCGCTTTTGTCGGCGGCAATGGATACCGTTACCGAATCGCGCTTGGCTATAGCTATGGCTCGCGAGGGCGGCATGGGTATCATTCACAAAAACATGAGTATCGACGCTCAGGCCGAAAATATCGACAGAGTAAAGCGCAGCGAGCACGGCGTTATCACCGATCCGTTCTTTCTCGAACCCGACTGCCTCTTAAAGGACGCGCTCGCGCTCATGAGCAAGTACCGTATCAGCGGCGTGCCCATTACCGTTGACGGCAAACTCGTCGGAATCCTTACCAACCGCGATTTACGCTTCGAGACCGATTTCGAGCAGCCTATAAGCAATATCATGACTAAGGAAAATCTTGTCACCGCGCCCGTCGGAACTACGCTTGCCGAAGCTCAGAAGATTTTGGGCAAGCACCGTATCGAAAAGCTGCCCATAGTGGACAAGGAATTCAGACTCAAAGGTCTTATTACTATTAAGGATATAGAAAAAGCCATTCAGTACCCCAACTCCGCTAAGGATAAAAACGGCAGACTGCTTGTCGGCGCGGCAGTGGGAGCGGGCAAGGACTTTTTGGACAGAGCGCGCGCACTCGTAGACGCAAGAGTAGACTGTATCGTTGTCGATACCGCTCACGGACACAATATCGGCGTCCTTGAAGCCGTCGAAAAAGTTCGCAAGGCTTGCCCCGACGTTACGCTTGTTGCGGGCAACGTCGCAACCGCCGAGGCTACCGAAGCTTTGTATAAGCGCGGCGCTGACGTTGTAAAAGTGGGTATCGGACCCGGCTCTATCTGCACGACCCGTGTCGTAGCGGGTATCGGCGTTCCGCAGATCACTGCAATCATGGACTGCGGCGAGGTTGCCGATAAGTACGGCAAAACCATTATCGCAGACGGTGGTATTAAGTACAGCGGCGATATTACCAAAGCACTTGCAGCCGGCGGTCATGCCTGCATGGTCGGCTCGCTGCTCGCAGGTACCGAGGAAAGCCCCGGAGAACTCGAAATCTATCAAGGCAGAAAGATATCTTTCCTCACAGAAAAAACCTTTAATA
>CAZBTB010000106.1:0-5768 GCA_964494605.1 uncultured Lachnospiraceae bacterium | reverse complement strand
ATGACAGAGGACAAGAAGGCGGCGTACATGACGCTGTATACCGTGCTCGAAACAATGTCCCGCCTTGTTGCGCCTTACGTTCCGTTTATCGCGGAAGAGATTTACCGCAACGTAGTTTGCTCGGTGGACAAAAACGCGCCCATTTCGGTGCATTTGACTTCCTTCCCCGCAGCCGACGAAAAGTATATCGACAAAAAGCTCGAAGAGGGCATGGCGGTAGCCGAAGAATTAGCGGTTTTGGGCCGCGCGGCAAGAAACCTGTCGGGCATAAAGAACCGTCAGCCGCTCGGGGAGATCATAGTCAGCGGCGATAGAATCGACGCGCTCGATGCGGAGCTACTTGACATTATCCGCGACGAGCTTAACGTAAAGAAAGTCGAGTACGTGCGCGACGGCGGCAAGTTCGTGTCGTACGAAGTTAAGCCTCAGCTTAAGACGCTCGGACCCAAGTACGGAAAGCGTTTGGGACTTATCCGTCAGCACCTGACCGAAAATGCCGAAAAGATAGTAAACGCGCTTAAGATCGCCGACGAATACGTTGTCGACCTCGACGGCGAAGTGCGTTTAACTAAGGACGACCTCTTGATTTCGGTTCTGAGTAAGGAAGGCTACTCGGTGCAGTCGGGCGGCGGAATGACCGTAATCTTAGATACGACTCTGACAAAAGAGCTTATCGAGGAAGGCTATATGCGCGAAATCGTTTCCAAGATTCAGACTATGAGAAAGGATTCGGGCTTCGAAGTAACCGACCATATAGTAATCGAATACTTCGGAGACGGCGAAATCGAGGCTATAATGAGCGATTTCGGCGGCGATATAAAATCGGGCGTTCTTGCCGATAATATCGTCAAAGCCAAGTCGAACGACGGCTTGACGGAATGGGACATCAACGGCAAAAACGTCGGACTGAAGGTGACGAGAGCATGACGCCGAACGGCTTGAAAGATTACGAAATAATCGCGTGCGGCGGTGGCGAAAAGCTGGAGCGTTGGGGCGGCGTATACCTGCTTCGTCCCGATCCTCAGGCGATTTGGGACGCTCCGTTTGATTTAAAGAGCTATAAAAAGCTAAATGCGCGCTACCTGCGCTCGAGCGACGGCGGCGGAAGGTGGGAAACGTTGAGACCTTTCCCGAGTGAGTGGACGATAACATGGAAAGAGAACAAGTTTCTGATTAAGCCCATGGGGTTTAAGCACACGGGGCTTTTTCCCGAACAGGCTGTAAACTGGGAGCTTACGGGGCGGCTTGTCAAAAACGCGGGATATCGCCCGAATGTGCTCAACCTTTTCGGTTATACGGGCGGCGCGAGCGTTGCTTTGGCTAACGCGGGCGCGTTCGTAACTCACGTGGACGCCGCCAAGGGTATGGTGGACAGGTGTAAGAAAAACGCGGAGCTTAGCAATGTCCCGGCCGACGGTATACGTTATATCGTGGACGACTGCGCCAAGTTCGTGCGCCGCGAGATCAAGCGCGGTAAAAAATACAACGCGGTAATCATGGATCCGCCGAGCTACGGAAGAGGGCCTAACGGAGAGACGTGGAAGATAGAGGACAGTTTGTACGAGCTTGTCATGCTCGTCCGCGAAGTGCTCGATAAACCGCTGTTTTATCTGATCAACAGCTATACTACGGGTTTGCAACCCACCGTAATCAGAAATATGCTGTCGCTCGCGATGAACGGCGAAAAGGGCGCAACCGACGCTTACGAGCTGTGTCTGCCCGTGACGGACAATTCGAAAGGCGTGGTCGAACTTCCGTGCGGCTGTAGCGGATTGTGGAAATCCAAGGAATAAAGTAGACTGATGGAAGAACAAAAACTGACAATTTTATATGAGGACAATCACCTTATCGTTGTTCTCAAGCCTCAGAACGTTCCTACCCAGGCCGATTCGTCGGGGGATAAGGACCTTCTCAATATGGTCAAAGACTATATCAAAAACACTTACGACAAGCCGGGCGAGGCGTTCGTCGGGCTTGTCCACAGGTTGGACCGACCGACGGGCGGCGTTATGGTTTTTGCAAAAACAAGTAAGGCTGCGACAAGGCTGTGCGACCAGATCAAGGACGGCAGCTTTGAAAAGCACTATCTGGCTGTCGTTGTGGGCACGCCGCGCGACCGTCAGGCAAGGCTTACCGATTATTTAAAGAAGGACGAAAAGAACAACACGGTCGTTGTCGTGCCCGCGGCAATAGAGGGGGCGAAAAAAGCCGAGCTCACCTATAAGGTTCTCGAGTCTTCGCCCAAGCTGTCGCTTGTCGATATCAAGCTCTTGACGGGCAGGTCGCACCAGGCGCGCGTACAAATGCAGCATATAGGTACGCCCATATTCGGCGACGTACGTTACGGCGGCGACACGCTGGCTAAGGGGCATAACCTAGCGCTTTGGGCGTACGAGCTGAGGTTCTACCACCCTACGACAAAGATGCCCATGGTGTTCGTGACATATCCGCCCACCAATAAAACGCCCTGGAAGTTTTTCGAGGTCGAGCGTTTCGTCGGTGTAGTCGCGCCCCGCTCATAATATCGTTAATTAAACTATTATATATAAAGGAGACAAACTATGATTATCTATTCCAGTATCGAAAACCTTTTGCAATACGCTCAGTCGCATTTGCTCCTCGATGACCTCGACGTCATCTACGCGCGCAACCGCATTCTGGGCGAACTTAAGTTAGAGGATTACGTTCAGTACGAAACAGACGTAGACGCTATCGACAACATGGCAAACCCCGACGAAGTACTTAATCCCATTGTCGACTATGCTGTCGAAAACGGGATTATCACCGAGGACGAGCGCGAGCAGTTCGGCGACAAAATCATGGATCTTGTCAGCCTTAAGCCCAGCGAAACGGTGGACATGTTCGACAGCTTGCATTCGACCAACCCGTCAAAGGCGTTCGATTGGCTGTACGATTACGCGATTAAAAACGACTACGTCAAGCAGAGCAAGATTGCAAAGAACAAGCATTGGGAAGCCAAGGCAACAAAGGGCAAGCTCGAGATCACCATTAATTTAAGCAAGCCAGAGAAGAATAATAAGGATATAGCAAAGCTCGTTAAGCAAAAGACGGCTACGACTTATCCCGCGTGCATGGTTTGCCGCGAAAACGAGGGATTTTCGGGCCACGGTCAGTTCCGCCGCACGCTCCGCACCGTTCCGCTTGTTTTAGGCGGAGAGGATTGGTTCTGGCAGTTCTCACCCTATTCGTACTTCAATCAGCACGGTATCGCAATCAACAACGAGCATACGCCCATGAAGGTTGATTCGAGCACCGTCGAAAAGCTCCTGGATTTCGTAGATTTCTGCCCGAGCTATTTTATCGGCTGCAACGCCGCACTTCCCATCGTGGGCGGTTCGATACTCACGCACGACCATTTCCAAGGCGGTTTGAAAGTTCTGCCCATGCATAAAGCGCCCAACTTAAAGCGCTATAAGTCGGCAGAGTATCCCTATATCGAAACCAATATCGTCGACTGGTACAACTCGGTTATCCGTCTCGAGTCAACCAATAAGAAAATGCTTATCGAGTACGCGAGCAAGATTATCGAGGCGTGGAAGAACTACAGCGACGAATCGGTCGGTATCCTGGCTAAAGAGGGCGACACCCCGCACAACGCTGTTACGCCTATCGCACGCAAAGCACAGGACGGCAAGTATATCGTCGAGTTGATTTTAAGAAACAACTGCACTTCGGAAGAATTCCCCGACGGAATCTATCACGTGCACCCCGAGTTTCAGAACATCAAGAGCGAATCTATAGGCTTAATCGAGGCTATGGGCTTGTTCATTCTCCCCGGCAGACTCGACCGTCAGCTTGCCGAGGTAGAGAAGTACCTCACCCGCGAAGTCAAATATTCGCGCGCGAACTTAGCCGACGACATGAAGATCCATGCCGATATGATCGAAAAGCTCATGAAAGAGAACCCAAAGTGCTCGGCTGTCGAAGCGGCTCTCAACGTTAAAGACGAGGTTAACCGCGTCTGCGAGTGCATTCTGGATAACACCGCCGTGTTCAAAAAAGACGAAAAGGGCTTTGCCGCTTTCGATAAGTTCTTAAACTCTTTGGACATTAAGGCTCAGTAATCGTCAAATAAAAAATTCAATTAAAAAGGAGAATAGATTTATTATGGATAAGAAAGTTGCTACGCTTATCAACGAGCAAATCAACAAGGAATTTTACTCCGCGTATCTGTATCTCGATTTTTCGAATTATTTCGAGCGTCGCGGACTGTCGGGCTTTGCGAATTGGTACAAGGTTCAGGCTCAGGAAGAGCGCGATCATGCAATGCTCATGTATCAGTATCTTATAAACAACGGCGAAACCGTTACCTTCGGTGCAATCGCCGCACCCGATAAAAAGCTCGATGCTGACTTGACCGTGCTTAACGCGGGTCTCGAGCACGAGAAATACGTCACGAGCCTTATCAACGATATTTATGCCGCGGCTTATGCGGTCAAGGATTTCCGCACCATGCAATTCCTCGATTGGTTCGTCAAAGAGCAGGGCGAAGAGGAGAAGAACGCAGCCGATATGGTTACCAAAACAGAGCTTTTCGGTTCGGACGCAAAAGGTCTTTACATGCTCGACAACGAGCTTAAAGCGCGTGTTTACTCCGCACCGTCGTTGGTACTGTAACTTATAATAAAAAAGTCACCCATTAAATCCGGCAATTCAAGATTTAGAAAACGCAGTTTCGAACGAGAGTTCAAAACTGCGTTTGTCTATAGTTTGGTGTTTACTTAAAAAATCAGTTACTTTTTTATGTACTTGCCATAGTTACTGTCCGCGTTCTCGCAAAAGCTGTCGTCGACAAGCAATTTGCCGTGAGAAAACTGTTTATCTACGCGCTTCAGGGTTTCGGTTTCGTAGGAGGGGTATTCCGCGCGGCGCAGACTCCATTCGCATTTCGGGCACCGACAGGAGGAGGCGGGGTAGGTGCGTTCCTTCGTAACGTCCTGATATGCCTGTTCGACGGTGGTGGAGAAGTTGTATGCAACGTAAACGCCTTCGACTGCTTCGTGCAACGTTGTGGTGATCGTCATTTCCCAATCGTCTTCGTATTCGACCGCCGTTCCGCAAACGGGACATTTCGCGCCGCGAATATGATAATCGAGAATGTTATAGATATCCTTCGCTTGACTTGCCGAGCAGTAAGGTCTGCCTGCTTTTTCGGCTCGTGACTTTTGTGCGGCGGTCTTCGCTTTTTGTTCGAAGACTGCTTCCATTGCCCGTTCTTTCGGTTTTAACACAAAATCCGCTACAAGCAGTCCGCACAATGTAAAGAATCCGACCATAAACAGTCCGACGAAAATGGCTATCAAAGCCTCGGGAATGTCATATAAGCCGAGTATGGAGATTACGGCAAGCGCCGAGGGAGATGCGATGCATATTCCTCCGGCGACTATCATGGCAATTACGCGTTTTTGGTGTCTCGTTCGCATAAAGTCGTTCCTCCGATTTTTATTATGCTGTAAGTATAACATAATTTAAGCGAAAGAGCAAGTATATGCATAAAATTAAAAAGTCAATTACCTTGTGGGAATAAAATGACCGAATGCTTAAAAAAAGTTTTAAAAATTTGTAAAAAAGAGTTGACAAGCCATATATAAATGTGATATTATAATTAGGCTGTCGACCGAAAAAGGGAAGCAGCAACCGAATGGCTTCATGTAGCCGCGGACGCACATTGACAACTGCATATAGTGAAGAAAACACAGATAATATTCAAGAAGAAAACGAGTAAAAGAGTTTAAGGAAATGTATTT
>CAZBTB010000105.1:0-5779 GCA_964494605.1 uncultured Lachnospiraceae bacterium | reverse complement strand
TCCAAAATCAGCTAGCCCGTAGCCTGCGAATAGTCGGGCGCGCCTTTTTTGTGTT
The DNA here is from genome assembly GCA_964494605.1 of uncultured Lachnospiraceae bacterium. Lineage (GTDB taxonomy): Bacteria > Bacillota > Clostridia > Christensenellales > Pumilibacteraceae > UBA10677. The sequence continues at coordinate 5,724 of CAZBTB010000105.1, read as the reverse complement.
TGTAGTCGCTGTTTCCCGCCCCACTCACCGCGCAAAACGCCGTAAGCACGGCAGCAATCCAACATACGATTTTTTTCATATCACTCTCTCCTTGTTTTATCGGTCGAACCGAAAATATTTATTTTTGAATTACGCCCCCAATAATTCCACTTCGACGGCGGAAGCGTAAAGTCGCTGTACATGTTAGTCGTCTCCGTCATACCGATAAAGACGGTGTACTTCATGCAATAAAGTCGCATAAGCGAGCACAGTCTGCGGTTGTCCTCCACTATTTTCCGTTTTTCTTCCTCGCTGCCGTGTTCCGTTACGTCCTCCATCGTATGATAGAGTCTGTACCACAACGGCGCGACAAACAGCATATCCACACGCGGCTTTTCAACATAGCTTGCCGCCTCGTACGCCGCTTTAAGCTCGCTCTCCATTTCCCCGATTAGCTCCGTCATTCGTTCGGGACGCAATATTCGGCATTTCACGGGATAGCCGTCTTTGTCCGTTAAGTCATTGCCGTCGTTATCGGCAACTATTCCCGTCACGCTGTCGAAATGAGTGAACCGGGCTTCTCTCTCCCACAATTCGAGATAATTTCGGATATGCCCGTAACCGTCTCCGTAATAGCCTTGCAAAAACTCTGTAACGTGCCGCTCGAATTTCTCCTCGCTCATGTACGGATTCCACATAAGCTTTGCGGTAACGTACGCGCGCAGCTCCTCCGTGCACGGAGTGTTTGCGCAGAAAATATCGGTCTCGGCGTAAATTCCCCGCACACCGCAATCCGCCAGAAACCGCATATTACCGCGCATGAGATTCAAGTCGGGTACGGGCATAAACGTCTGCATTTCACCCGAGCGGTAATCGTACACGAACAGCTCTCCGCCGTTCTTGCCTAAGTTTTTAAGCCGCGCGGCAATTTTTCTGTTTATCGCGCAATCGGGATCATTCAGCGCATGGGCGCGGCAGGGTCTAAGGCAGTATTGCAAAAGTATATTTTGTCTAAGCGGTATCGTGCAGTCCTGAATAGTACTTTCGTAAGCGTAGGTATGTATCTTTACGTCGGGCCGCTCCTTGTACACGATTGCGGCAACCTTATTTATAAAGGAGAACAACAGATTTCCTCTGCCCATTTCCCGCTCGGCTTTGACGCACGCCTCGCAAGAACAAAAATTATCGTTATCGTTCTGCGAAACGCTTACCCACTTCGCCGTAGGGTGCTCTCTTAAAATTTCAAGCACGTTTTTTGCGACCTCTTCGGCAAGCCCCGTCGCCGTAAGACACAGCTGCGACATGTTGCCCGCTTTTCGCTTTCCGTCTACCAGCGCGTAATATTCGGGGTGTTCGGCATAATACTTCTCTTCGGGCATCAATTCGTTAAAGCTGTGTCCGCCGCTGAGCGCGAAGGATTCCGCGCCGCCTAATCTCTCGGTCATATTCTTCAGCCGCCAGATATCGCCGTTAATGCGGTTTTTTGCGCACCAATCCTCGCTGACTGCCGCATGCCCGAACATGTCGCGGAAATGCAGCACGGGCGCGTCCGAAAAAGAATAACCCTCGGGAATCTCGCATAACACAGGCTCGAGCAGCTTTTCGACGGGAGCTATGTATCTGCCCGTTTCAGTACCTTTCAGGCACATCTCACCCGCAAAAAACCGCCAACCGACAAACCTTTCCAAAAATTCGTAAACGCCGTAAAGCACGCCTCGTCCGCTTCCGCCCGTTATAAACAGGCTGCCGCCGCTACACTCTATCGAAAATCCGTCGTGCGGCTTTTTCGGATCTACGCCTAAAACTATCTGTCTGCCGCCTCGCTTATTCGTAGTCGTAAGTATTACACCCCAAGCTTTATAAACATAACGCGTAAGCTCGCTCGACGCATACAAAACCGTCTCCTGCGTTTCGGAAAGATATATTTCGTAGCTCTCCAAGCTAAGCCCGCAAATTGTCAAAATTTTCACTTTTCCTTCTCCTGTTCGTGTTGTCTGAATTGCGTGGGAGTCATTCCGAAGCTGTCGCGGAACACTCGTATGAAATATTTTTTGTTGCAGTATCCGAGATATTCGGATAAATTTTTGACGGTTATTCTTGTATTTTTAAGATAATTCCGCGCAATCTGCATACGGTAAACGGTAATAAGCTCTTTTAATGAAATTCCCAGAATCTCCCGACATATTCTCGTCAGATATTCTTCGCTTAAAACACAATTTTTCGCAATGTCCTCCACCGTTACCGACTGAATATTGTTGAATATGAATTTTGCCGCCTGTCGAATGTATTTTTCTTTTTGCGTAGTCTTTTTATGTGCTACGCCCAATACGTCGGAAATATCCCCGACCAGCGAATACATTGTACCGATTGTTTTAAACGACCGCTCGCCGTAGGTCGTCACATTCTCCAACAGCTCGTAAAAACCGTTTCTGACTTTTTCTCCCGCCGATCTAATAACGTGGTTATTTCGGGCAAAGCCCATCTGCCGTACGACTTCGTCCTGCAAGATTCCCGAAAAGCTAATATGAATGTACTCCCACGGATCGTCTTTATCGGGATAATAGCGCACTACCTCGTTTGCGTAACAGATAAATACGTCTCCCGCTCCGATCTTATATTTGCCGTTCTCGCACTCAAGATATCCTATTCCGTCGATAACGTAATGCAGCACGAAAAACTTCCTAACCCCTTCGGTGGCGTGTTTCGTCGCAATACACCTTTCGTGTCCGCATAAGAAAATATACAAATCGTTGGACGATACCTCGGACAAAACTTCGCGGACACGCTTATAGTTATTGTTATCCATTTCCGAAAAATAGAAGTCGGAATATTCTTTTTCGTTTTCAAAGAAATGCTTTATTGCATCATTTCCCATAATACGATTACCCGTCCCTGACTTTGTAAATATATTTTAATCGAATATAATCGATATGTCAATACCCGATTGTTCGGATTTCCAGCCCACCAGCGTCGAATTTATTCTTGCGATTTTATTGAAAATCTTCCGATTTATCCCCTATATTGCCCTAAAATGCCATAATATCGGATATTGCGTGTTTTTTGAAATATTTTTTACGTCAAAACATTATCCCCCTTTTTCAAGCCTGACAAACCCCGGAATTAAGATATCTTCGGTTTACCGCCGTAAAATATAAAAACGGGACTTCGACTGAAGTTCCGTTTTTATCGGTTCGCTTAATATTTCGATTTTTTACTTGATTCCGTACTTTTTGGCTGCTTTCTTCGCCTTTTTCTTGCCGAGCTTTACCGCGGGTTCTATTAAAATAACCATAGCTACCGCGACAAATATGCACAGCGCGATATAACGCCAGTCAATAAGCTTTTCCTGCGTTTTGACTACGGGATCTGCGCCCACAAGAAGCTGAACGCTGTCCGTTGCCTCGTCGTAATGAACAGACACGAGAATCGTTCCGTTTTGATCGGTACGGACTATATTCTTATCGGGAACGCCTTGGTTAGCGAGCTGAGTAAGCTTGCTGTCATGCGGATGTTTATACTTATTGTCAATACCGCAGCTTATAATAAAGTAAACGTTTTCGAGCGACGTCTCCGTCGTAATAGCGTCGATATACGCTACGCTTGTCGAAGTGCTGCTGCCGTGGTGTCCCATTTTAATTATATCGACCGTGTACGTATCGGTAAAGACGGAATATTTATCTTTCCTCTCCTCGGTCTTTTTGACGAACTCGGCCTCGCCCTCTTTCTCGCAGTCGCCCGACAATGCTATACGCCTATCCTGGTATTCGAGTATCATTATAGGCGAATAGTTATTCCAATCCTTATAAGAATTGCTGTTCGGGCCGTAAAAGCTCAGACTGTAATAGTCATCGGAATCTTCTGCAACATTCTCGGGAACGATAGGGTCAAGCTCGTAAGAGTTTATAAAAACATTCGCACCGCCTGCATGCCCCGCTGCAATAACGTTCATGTACGCAATCGTATCCTTCGTAGCGCAGTCCGAAGTTAATAGCTCCGCCCCGGGATCGGTGTAGCCTTTGCGGTTTGCCAAAACGTTGGGACGGTAAAAGTTCTTTGCGGGATACTTAGTCAGTACCTCATCCATAGAACCGCAGTGGTCGCGGTCGGAGTGCGTAAGTATGGCAAAGTCGAAATACTCGATAGTAGAGCCATCGTCGTTTTTAATGTTTGCCTCTATGTAATCGATAATCGTTTTGTCGCTGCCGTCGTCGCCGCCGTCAATCAGAATATTGCGGTCGTCGGGGAGCTCGATTATGCACGCGTCTCCCTGCCCTACGTCAAGAAAATGAACGTTAAGGTCGCCGATCTCGCGCTTTATTGTAGATGCAACCGTGCCCTCGTAATCGGTTTCGTTGATCTTGCTCAAGCCCAGCGCGGCATTTATTTTATTTTCGAACAACAAGCTGACGCCGAGAGCAATGCCGACAACCAAGACGATAATAATTCTTATCAGCCAATGCGCCTTATAATCGGCTTTTGCTCCGCCGCGTGCGCCCGTGCCCGAGCTTCGACTGTTGTTCTTGCTTGTGCCCGAACCGCTGCTTTTACGTGAATTACCTGCCATAGTATCACCTCAAACTTTTGTAACTTAATTATAAATCAAATTAACTATCTCGCCGCACTTCGCCTTCGCCGCTTCGTAGCCCAAGCGGTACATATCCTCGTAGCCCTCTTTATTGGTAGACTTAAACGCCGAGAGGTCGGGCGCAACGATAATATCCGAATTGATAAGGCCCTGAACGGACGCGTTTGCGCCCATTATTGCGAACGAAGCTTTCAGTACGCCGACAAGTCCCAAATCCTCCGTTCCGCCGCCACGCGTAGGGTTGACGTCTACGGTGACGACGTAATCCGCGCCCAGCATTCGGCAAACGTCCGCAGGGATATTGTTGAGCAGTCCGCCGTCCACCAGATGGTAATTCCCGTACACAAGCGGCTTAAAAAACAACGGAACGGTACTCGACGCCGCGGCGGCTGTCGCTACCGGCCCGCTGTCGAGAATGACCTGCTTGCCTTCTATAAGGTCGGTCGCCACTGCCGCAAACGGCTTTTTCAAATCCTTAAACTCCGCGTCGCCTATAATGTCGGACACGATTTTGCCTATCTTCATGGAATCGTCGGGCGACCAAATAAAGCCCTTTTTAAGATCCTTCATCTGAAGCGCGGCGCCGTGGGCAAGCATATCCTTGGGGTCAATCCCTGCCGCATACAACGCACCCACTATACTGCCCGCCGAACAGCCTACGACTATATCGAAATCGATTCCTTCTTCCTTAAACGCCTGCAGAGCGCCGATATGCGCAAAACCGCGCGCACCTCCGCCGCCCAGGCACAGCGCGGTCATGCCCTTACGCTTGACCTTGCCGTCCAATCTCAGCTGAGTCTGTTCCATTTTGCGCTTGTTTTCGGCTTGCTCGCGCTTTAAGCGTTTTATTTCCTTGTGCTTATCCCACCACTTCATGCGCAAAAATTCTATCCTTTAATTGCGGTTTTTATTCTTTTACTTATTATTCTCTTCCTCGGCGGTATGTTCCTCGGGAGTCAAAACTTCGCCGTCCGTTGTTTCGCTCTTTACAATCTCGTCGGCGCAAACCTCGGCAACGTTTTCCTGAGACTGCTTTACATCGTGTTTCTTGGCTTCCTGCTCGTCAAAAGCTTCTTCGTCGTCGTTTTCGGTGTGCTGCTTCACGCTTTCGAACAGCGTGGGAATACGCGGCAGAACGATAAGCGCGATAACTATGGACA
>CAZBTB010000104.1:0-5805 GCA_964494605.1 uncultured Lachnospiraceae bacterium | reverse complement strand
GAGCTCTTCCATAAACGCCGCGCCCGTGGTTTCCTCGTCGGGGAACGCGTTGTATTCTTCGGAATACGAGAATGCGCGGTACGTCGACATTTGCGAAATCACCTCGCCGCTCTCGTTCTTTTTGACTATGTCGAGCTTGTAAACGCCCGGCTGAGTAATAACGAACTTAAACCGCGTATAACCGTTTTCGGCAGTAATCGGAAGCGCATTGTTCTGATAATAGGTTTTTGCGCTTTCCGTAACGGGCGTTATCGTAAGCTCCACTCTGTCATTTTCGGATAAGTCCGTGAAAACGTTCATTTGAGTGGTGTAGTTATCCTCGACAAAAGTCAAGTCGATATCGGGCGTCTTAATCTCGCCAACGGGGAACAGCCCCGTAATGATATTACCCAATATCTTTTTGCCCGTGTCATTAGTCAGGAACTGACCCGACCAATTACCGTTAAGGTCGCTCATAAAGCTGCCGACCTTGCCCTCGCCGCAATCCCACTGCGCGTACATGGGGACGTATTTCGCCATTAACGGTGCAATTGCACCCGTTTTCAGTCGCGTACCGTAATAACCGGTGAACTGCATATTTTCGTCGTTTAACTGCGCTTGAGTAACACCCGAAACAACGGTATTGCGTTCGCCTATTCTTAAATTGTAAGGCTCGCCGTACCGGATATCGGTGACAGCCTCTGCCATAAGCTCTTCTCTTATCGCCGTAACCAACCCTGCGCCGCTCGCCTGAATAAGCTTACCTTGACCGATTTCGGCGGCTTTCGTCAAGTTCTCGAGATCGTCCGACGGCACCTGCCCGACAGCCACAATGGACATAGTGATCTGATTCTGAGCGTTAATCTCGATTTTTTCGCTGTAATCCTTAAAGTCGTCGCCCGGCTGACCGTCGGTAATGAGGATAATGTGCTTTCTCTCGGCATTTAAGGGATTTAAAAGTATTCCCGCTCTTTGAATTGCGGGCGTAAATACCGTTCCGCCCTCGCCGACGGGCTCTATCTTATTGATAGCTTCGCGTATTTTGTCTCTTTGTGCTACGGACAAAATCTCCATTTCATCGTTGTAAGTATCCTGGAAAGTGATTACGCCGCAGTAATCGTTTGTGCTGAGCTCGTCAAGGCAAACGAGAGCGCCTTCCTTAGCGCGCTGAACAAGACCCGTTGCGTCAGAGCCCATAGAACCCGACTTATCGATAATTATCATGACCGCAACAGGCGGCGTATAATCGACAACAGTCTGAACGGGCAGCATTTGCTGATAAAGCGTGGGAACCAATCTTTCCTTTCCTCCCACTTCTTCAAACGTGTGCATATCGTCGAAGTTATAAGCGTGCGGAACGATTTTATCGGGATTATTGATATCGGTATCGTTGTTGCCGCCGACGGTCAGAAGTCCGCCGCCCAGCTTTCTTACGTATGTGTCCAGTATTTCGTCGAAACCGAGAGGCATATCCTTATTTGCGATATTGACTAAAATAACCTGGTCGAAAGCGGTAAGCTCGCTTACCGAATGAGGTAAATTCTCTTTATCGTTTTCGATACTGCGTCTTGTGACGGTATACTCCTGCCCGGTAAGCGCTTCTTCCAGCAGTTTACCCTCGTCGGCATCCTTTTCGATCAAAAGAATATTTTCGAACTTTTTAAGATAAACGTACGAATAATACTCGTTATTTTCCTCAATAGTATCGTATTGAATGTTTGCATCGAGAACGCCGCTGAGTTTAATGCGCAACTCGTGAATCCCCTCGCGCTTGAACGCATGCTTGATTTCCACCGTCTGAGTACCGAATTCGGTCTGAACGATTTCGGTATTCCATTCCTCGCCGTTGTCGTAAACGGTGACGCTTACGGGGTTTGTCAAGCCTTTGATATTGCTTAAGAGGTTTACCTTTAACGTGAATTCCTCTTCGGGCTTTACGTTGCGGTCGGGAGTTTCGACGCCAACGACCTGCACCTCGTTAAACGTAGCGTTGCCGAAGAAAACCGTATCGACCTTGGTACCTTGCGACGCTATTGCACGAATGACCGCCTGCGCGCTTTCGTCGGTTTCGATACCGTCGGAAACGAGCACGATTTTTGCGCCCTCGGGATTGTCAAATAAGCCGCTCGCATAATTAAGCGCCGCCGCAATATCCGTCGCGCTCGTGTCGGGAGAATCGGACTGAAGATATTTATTGTATGCGTTGCGGTAATCGTTACTAAGAGGAACGACGTACTTTTGGTCGTATCCGAATTTAACTACGCCTACTCTGTAGCTCGAACCGCTGTCCTGAATTACGTTTTGGACAAACCTGTCCTTTTCCATTTGCGTTTCGCGGTTGGAGTAAGACGCATCGACAAGCAGAATTATTTCGTTGTTTTTGTTGGGTACGTCATAGCTGAAAGTCAGGCCTGCAAGCAGGTTTACGGCTAAAAAGCACACGATAGCGTGGAGTACGACGGACGTAACGCGGTTACGGTTGCGTCTGTATTTTTTGTCCAACCTAAAGTACGGGTAAAGCGTAAGCGCGATAGCGGGTATCAGCAGCAGTAACAGCCACGGGTTGGAGAAATTTATCTTGAAATTCGACATTTTTCTTTCCTCCTACCTGAAATACTCACGAGACTGCAGCCACCATTCGACGAACAGCAGCGCAACCAAAACAGCCGCTATATAAACAAGCAAATCGAGATCCTCATGCTTGTTTACATCCACACGGTTCACGGCGGGCAAACTTTCAACTTCTTTTAATATATTACTCTCGAAATTGGAAACTCCGACAAAGAATTTCTCGGAAACAATTTCTTCGCGTTTTGTCGTCTGAGTAAGCGTATAGGTTCCGGGACGCGTTAAAACCAGGTTGTGCGGGAACGCGTCGTAGTTGGCATCCAGATCGGGACCCGAAACGTTAAGCACGGCGCTCATGGAATTAAGCGCTACCGTATCGCCCACTTCGAATCTGTAGCCCGAAACGGTATAAGGAATAAAATACGTAAAGATATTATAAATCAGGAACGGATATTCCATTCTGAGCGTTACGTCCGCTTTATGAATGTTAACGGCGAAAACCACGATTTGCGAGTCTTCGTCATCCTTAACAAGCAATACGGGCGACTCGTTGCAATCTATTAGTCCTTTGTACCCGTCGTAAGACACAACCCTTTTATACTGCGTTACACCCATTTGTTCGGGGGTGATGTTGCGGCCGGTTATGGGGTGCGTATCGCTACCCGCTTTAAGCGGAACGATTTTGTTGTCGCCCGAAGGCGTTAGGTCGACGTAATCGCCCAAAATAAGTCCCGAACCCTCCGGGGCTTTATTGGGGTCAAACAATAAGACCACGCCGTCGGTAGGCAAAACGTCGGGCATACTGTGCTCGAAAACATAAAAATCAAATCCTTCCGTCGCGGCGTTTCCCGGTGCAACTTCGGTAATATCGAGCTTGTATCTTTTTTGCTTTGCGTCCTTTAAGTCGATAAGGGCGTTGTTAGTAAAGATATTGTGATTTGTACTTGAGTACTGAATCTTTATTGTCGGCTTCGCGTTACCGTAAAGCGACATGGAATTATCATCGGGGAAAGAATCGGCTTCGTCGTCGATATAGACGTCGAGCTGATCGAAAAGATATATTGCGTCCTCTCCGTAGATATTATCCGCTCCTAAATCGAAAACGATCTCCTGCTCGGGTGCGGTCGGGTCGAAGCTGACCTCTTCGGTAAACAAAATCGACTCGCCTTTTTCGTTGGGATTGGTAACGGCCAACGTAATCCTTATTCTCTGAGATCTGCCGTAGCAGCCTACTTTTGCGGTTATTACGTAATAACCGTTAACTATTTCGGCATTAACGTCCAAAACAGCGGCATTCCATTCGCCGTTTGCCGAAACGTCGATTACCTCTATTCCGTTTTTATTCAAATATTTTGTAGCGGTGTACAGCACGATCTTGGCATCGGGGTTTTCCGCCAAAACGCTTTCGGCGAGCTTTACCGCGCCGTTTAAATCTGCAGAACCGAACGAGCACTGCTCTGCGCCGCTTTTAATGAGCTCGCCGAGCGCGTCAGTCGTAGCGTTCAATGCGGCGGCATTTGCGCGCTGAACGACGAAATTCGCATCGGTATCGGCCAAAATCACCGATACGACTCCGTTGTCGTCCGCTATTTGTCTCGCATCCTTAATAACCTCGGACACCGCGCGGTTAAAGCGCGTACCGCTACCCTGATCCAACTGCATGCTTGCCGATGCGTCGATGATTATGACCTTTTCGCTTGCGAACTCGTTTTGCTCTCCCGAAACAACAGGGTACGCCAAAATAAGTGCGCAGGCGGTTAGTATCAGCAGCTGGCAGATAAAAATCAGAATATTTCTTATGCGGTTTATCGGGACGCTCTTCTTGCGGTACTTTAAGCTCAACTTCCAGACAAAAGTGCTCGAAACGAACTTCTGTTGATAATTCGGCTTTATGATGTAGATGAGGATAAGTACGGCAACGGAGAGTAAACCCAATAACCCGAGGGGTGCGAGAAGACTCATGCCATTATACCTGTTTTCAATAATTCTCCGAAAAGCATTTTTTCTATGGGTTTATCTGTGTTTACCGTAATAAACCCCGCTCCGCGCGACGTACAAAAGCTCTTGATGTCGGCAACGTGGTCGCTTAAAGCCTCTTGGTAAGCCGCCAACATTCCGCGGTTGATTTTAAGCTTGAGATTTTTTTCGTCCATTAGGTCGGAGGCTTCCGAATCGATAAGATTGACTCTTCCGTTGTACAGCGGGTCGAGTTCTTCGGGAGTCAGGACCTGCAAGAGCAAAACCTGACGCTTTTTATAACACAGATAATCGACCGCTTTTTTCCAATCGTGCTCGGTAAAAAAGTCGGAAATTATGAGCGTCAGTCCGTCCTTGGAACCCGTGTCCGTACAACCGGTAACTGCGGCGGAAATGTCGGCGTCGCCGTCGAACTCCATATTTTCCAGCGTCTTAATCGTCCTGAAAAACGCCTGTTTCCCGACGATAAGACCGAACGGGTCTTCCGCGTGGTTTTCTTTAATAAGCTTAAAGGAAACCTTGTCCATATTATGAACGGATAAAAAGCCGAGTGCGGCGGCAACCGCCACTGCATACGCGCCCTTCTTTTGGTCCATGCGCCCCATAGACGCCGAACAGTCGAGAAAGATCTGCGTGTGCATCTGCCGTTCGTCCGTAAATAACTTGATAAAGAACTTTTCGAAACGACTGTACAGATTCCAGTCGATACGGCGGATATCGTCACCCAGCATATATTCGCGGTAGTCGGCGAACTCGACCGTCTGCCCGTAGGTGGACACAAGGTGCTTACCGCCGAAAAATCCCGCTAAGTCCGTGCGCAAGTTTAACGCCAGCGTCTCTAACCGACTGAAAAATCCGTCGTTTAAATAAGACACCGCCATTATTTTCTCCCGAACAATCCGCGCTTAGCTTTCTTAGTCTCGGCAGCAGGCTCCTGAGACTCCGCAGTTGCCTCGCCGCCGTCGTTAGCTTCGGTTTTGTTCTCCTCGACCGACTGCTCCGCTCCGCCGTAGCGCTTGGAGTTAAGCTCCTTTAATATCATTGTAATGATTTCGTCGGGCGTTACGCGCTCGGCTATAGCCTCGAACGTCAGCTTCATTCTGTGACGGAGAACGGGATATGCCAAAGCGTTGAGGTCGTTGTACGAAACGTTAAAGCGTCCGAGCATGAGCGCGCGAACCTTGGCAGCCGAAATAAGCGCTTGTCCCGCACGCGGGCTGGCGCCGAGACGAACGTACTTTTTGGCGGTTTCGGTTGCGCAGTCGCTGTCGGGGTGAGTAG